>JAPVVU010000044.1 GCA_028571885.1 Gammaproteobacteria bacterium
CTTTTATTTCTATGACTTTTTTTATTAATACTTTTATTTCTATGAGAAGTATCTGACACCTTGATCAGATAATTCTTACAATTCTATCAGATGTTTCCTGCTGTACGTCAAAACGCTTCACATTATACTCTTTATCAACTTGAAAAGAGTCTGAAGGAACAGATCAGTTCAAGCAGGGAGTATGCTGCACAAGTTAAACTATTGAACAAGAATTGCAGGCCAGGAAGGCTTGCTTTCGCAGGGTAAGTGCCCCGGACTTATGGGGCACTATAACTTGAAAATGGATTTTTAATGCAGCGCTATCTAAGATGGAACTTATATTAGTTTGGCAGGATGCCATAATTATGATAAATAAACATTCTTTCCAGCAGGTTATTTTCTATCAATAACCTGCTGGAAAAGAGTGTTTATTTTACCTCTATTTAATATCAACAATTTCTACAGAAAAAACCACTTCATGTCCCGCCAATGGATGATTAAAATCCACCAGCACTTTATCTTCTGCAATTTCTACCAGTATGCCGGGAACCTGATCACCTGCAGGTGTGCCAAACTCTATCAGTAGTCCTTCTTCAAGTTCAATATCCAGTTCGAATTCTGACTTATCCATCCAGTGTTTGTTTTCCTCATCCGGGAAACCAAAGGTATCACGAGGGTCCAGGCTGACCTGCTGTTTATCGCCCACGGACAAATTTAGGATTACCTGTTCCAGTGCGGCAATCATTGAACCATCACCCATGGTAAAAGTCATCGGTTCACCATCCTGAGTGCCGTCAACCGCTGTGCCGTCGGCCAGAGTTAAACTAAAATGCATACTCACAGTACTGTCTTTTGCTACTTTTTTTACATCTTGAGAGTTAGAAGTTGTCACTATTTGACCTTTTTGATTTATTGTTAATAGCAAGGCAGGCACGCAGGCCTGCCCCTACCGTTGATCTTGTGTACCCGATTCTTTACTAAAAAGCGCATCAATAATGAGCATAAAAGCACCAATGCTGATAGCCATATCGGCGACATTAAAGGCCGGCCAGTGCATGGCCCGGCTTTGAGGACTGCTTTGATAGTAGAAATCCAGAAAATCAACCACATATCCCAGAGTTAATCTATCCCAGAGATTACCCAGGGCACCGCCAAGAACAAGCGCCAGTGAGATGGCAACCCAGCGTTCATGTGCCTGCAGACGTTTTATCCAGAAAAAAATAATGCTGCTGACCAGTAAGGCGATCAGGGTAAAAAACCACCGCTGCCAGCCCGATTCATCCGCCAGAAAACTAAATGCAGCCCCCGTATTATGAGCCAGCGTCAGATTAAACCAGCCCGGTATTACCGGCAAGGTTTCATATAAACTGAAATTCTGGCTCACTATCGCCTTACTACTCAGATCAACAATAATAATCAGCAGTGTCAGCCATAACCATTTCAACATTTAAGCACCCTTCTTTTCCGCAAAAAGTTTGCGCAACACTTTATTATGCAACACGTTTTTCCATAGCAGCTTTTTCCATAGCAGCTAGGCATAATGACGCACTTCACCATCGCCAGAGACATTGTCCACACAACGGCCACATAATTCAGGATGCTCACTATGGGTGCCGACATCTTCACGGTGGTGCCAGCAGCGAACACATTTTGTGTGTTCTGATGCCTTTACAGTTAATGCCAGTCCTGGAAGCTCTTCAATCTCAACCGCATCTGATGGTTTATCAGACAGCTTATGCAAACGCACTTCAGAGGTAATCAAAACAAATCTCAATTCATCTTCAAGTCTGGCCAGAATGGCTTGCAGCGGTTCATCACAATAGAGATCAATTTCGGCATCCAGGGAAGAACCAATGGTCTTACTAACGCGTAGTTTCTCCATCTCTTTACCACAGGCAACCCGTACTTTCAGGACCTGCTGCCAGTATTCATCATCCATTTCATCCTGAATTTCAGGCGGAAATGGATACCAGGTTTCAAAGAAAACCGATTCCGTATGCTCTCCAGGAATAAATGCCCAGAGCTCTTCCGCGGTAAAACTTAAAATAGGTGCAATCCAGCGTGTCATTGCTTCGATGATATGGTGCAATGCAGTTTGTGCTGAACGTCGGGCGACACTGTCTTCCTGTGTGGTGTACTGGCGATCTTTAATCACGTCCAGATAAAAAGCACCCAGATCCATGGCACAGAAGTTATGTACTTTTTGATACACCAGGTGGAATTCATATTGCTCATAAGCGGCAATAATTTCCTGCTGCAGATATTCTGCTTTAACCACAATCCAGCGATCCAGAGGCAGCATTTGTGCCACTGAAATACTATTTTGCAAAGGCTCAAAACCATCCAGATTAGCCAGCATAAAACGTGCGGTATTACGGATACGACGATAAGCATCGGCTGTGCGTTTTAGAATTTCATCGGAAACGGTGATTTCACCCGTATAATCAGTTGAAGAAACCCACAGTCTGAGAATGTCAGC
This sequence comes from Gammaproteobacteria bacterium, assembly GCA_028571885.1. Lineage (GTDB taxonomy): Bacteria > Pseudomonadota > Gammaproteobacteria > GRL18 > GRL18 > GRL18. The sequence continues at coordinate 2,459 of JAPVVU010000044.1, forward strand.
ACCCAGAGTTTTCATGATTTTTTGTGGTGCCACCACATTGCCCTTTGATTTGGACATCTTTTTACCATGGGCATCCACAACGAAACCATGCGTCAGCACTTCTTTATAAGGTGCCACATCATTCACCGCCACAGAAGTGAGCAGCGAAGACTGGAACCAGCCGCGATGTTGATCAGAACCTTCCAGATAGAGATCCGCAGGGAACTGTAATTCTTCGCGCTCATTGAGCACACAGGCATGAGTCACACCTGAGTCAAACCAGACATCCAGAGTATCAACGACTTTACTGTAGTCTTTGGCATCATCACCAATTAATTCTGCAGCATCCAGTTCAAACCAGTCATCAATACCCTTTTCAGAAACTCGTTGCGCCACCGTCTCAATCAGGCTTGCAGTATCCGGGTGTAATTCCTGAGTTTCATTATGAACAAACAGGGCAATCGGCACACCCCAGGTCCGCTGACGGGAAATACACCAGTCCGGGCGATTTTCCATCATGCCTTCAATACGGGCCTTGCCCCAGTCAGGCAGCCAGATTGTCTTTTGTGCGGCAGCCATTGCCAGACCACGCAAACCGTTTTGATCCATACTGATAAACCATTGCGGTGTGGCACGGAAAATAATAGGGGTTTTATGACGCCAGCAATGCGGATAGCTATGCAATAATTCCTCATGGTGCAGTAAAGCCCCCTTCTCCTCAAGGACTTCAAGGACCATTGGGTTAGCTTTAAAAATATGCTGACCGGCAAATAATTCAGTGCCACTGACAAAACAGCCATTGGCACCAACAGGATTATCCACTTCCAGATCATAATGCAAACCAACAATATAATCTTCCTGACCATGTCCCGGAGCGGTGTGTACAGCACCCGTACCAGAGTCTGCCGTGACATGATCACCCAGAATCACAGGCACCTGACGATCATAAAACGGGTGTTGTAATTGCTGATGTTCCAGTTCGGCACCCTTGCAACGGCCTAATACCTCATAATTTTCGACACCATAGCGCTGCAGGGCATTTTCATAAAGATCTTCGGCCAGAATTAATAACTCAGCATCTGTTTTCACTAAAACATAATCAAAATCGGCATGCAGAGCAACGGCCTGATTAGCAGGTAATGTCCAGGGGGTTGTGGTCCAGATCACTGCGCTGATGCTTAAAGGAGAGCCTTCAGCCAATAAAGAGTTCTTTTCTGCCACTCCAAAGATTGACAGTACCGCCTGTTGATCAATGGCTTTAAAACGCACATCAATCGCAGGCGATTTTTTATCTTCATACTCAACTTCTGCTTCTGCTAAGGCTGAACCACAGTCAGTACACCAATGTACCGGCTTGGAGCCTTTATGCAAATGGCCTTTAGCAATAATTTTACCCAGCGTGCGAATAATATTGGCTTCAAAATTGAAGTCCATGGTCAAATAAGGATTATCCCAATCGCCCATCACGCCCAATCGCTTGAAGTCTTCTTTTTGTCCGGCAACTTGTTTGCTGGCATAATCACGGCAGCCATTTCGGAAAGTTTTAGCATCAACTTTGACACCGGCCTTGCCCATTTTTTTCTCAACATTCAGTTCAATAGGCAAGCCATGGCAATCCCAACCCGGTATATAGGGGGCATCATAGCCGCCCAAAGTCTGAGACTTGATAATAATATCTTTAAGGATCTTGTTAACCGCATGACCAATGTGGATATCACCATTGGCATAAGGCGGGCCGTCATGCAGAATAAACTTAGGACGGCCAGCCGCTTTTTCGCGCAATTTTTTATATAGACCATTTTCTTCCCACTGTGCCAGCATACCAGGCTCACGCTGAGCCAGATTTGCTTTCATAGGGAATTTAGTCCTGGGTAAATTCAAGGTCTCTTTATAGATATTCTGCTTGCTCACTTGCTTCTCACTTTACTTCAAAATTTGGGCTCAGGGCTGTATAAGTCCGATATTAGTTCGTAACTAGAGCTTACCTGGAAAAGTAAGCCTTTGCTTCAACCACATCTTTTAATATCTGTTCTTTTAATATCTCAAAAGAATCGAATTTCATTTCATCACGAATTTTATGTAAAAAATCCACATGCACCAGCTTGCCGTATACATCACCATTAAAATCAAACAGATGCACTTCCAGCAAACCTTTTTTGCCATCAACTGTTGGCCGGTAGCCAATATTGGCGATACCGTTAATTCCTTGCCTGCTCTTATCTGAACCCTGTCTATTCTTATTTGAACCCGAGTCCAGACTGTCACTGAGCGTATTTTTACAAACACCCAGGTCTCTGCCCCATAATCTCACAGCAAATACGCCTGACACAGCAGGCGTTTCTCTGTGCAAAGGGACATTTGCGGTTGGAAAACCAATCGTTCTCCCCCGCTTTGCGCCATGTTGAATATGGCCAGACATCCAATAGGGGCGCTTTAACAAAACCTGTGTCTGCTCCATATCCCCTGCTTCCAGTGCTTCGCGGATTCTGGTACTGCTCACTCGTTTATTATCAATCGAAAAGGTGGGTGTGTTTTCAACTTCAAAACCAAACTCCCTGCCGCTTTCCAGCAGAGAATTAAAATTACCACCGCGATCTTTACCAAATTGAAAGTCATCACCAACTTGCAGATATTTAACGCCCAGTTTATCCACCAGGATTTTCTTTACAAAATCATCGGCACTGAGTTGGCAAAATGACGATTTAAAATGAATCACTAATAATTTATCAATTCCACAATCAGCAATAACTTCAGCTTTATCTCTGAAACGGGTTAACCGGGCGGGAGAGATTTTGGGTGCAAAAAACTCCTGCGGTTGTGGTTCAAAGGTAATAACAATTGAGGGCAACTGACAAGCCCGTGCTTTTTCGTTCAGTTGTGCCAATATATGCTGGTGTCCAATATGAACACCGTCAAAATTACCAATCGTAGCAACACAGCCATTTTTTTGCTGGCTTAGATTGTGTAAACCACGAATTATTTCCATTTCCCATCCCGTGCTCTAGTTCGAAAAAATTCAGAAAAAAGATTCAGTAAAACGGTTGATTTTACAACAATATGAAGGCTTAGAGTAGATATGTTTGTAACTATTCAGCGTATTATTTACAAAAAGCCTGTGGTTGCTTATTTTTCTGACTTTGATTGTCTGAACGAAGTAGCTTCTCATAACAGAAAGCAAAGTTAGAAAAATAAGCGACCATAGGCTTAACACGGGTAATTAATAAATACACGCTGAATAATTACATATGTTTTTACTTTTTACCGGGCAGGGAAAAAATTGCGTTTTCGTACACCGAGTATAAACAGGCAGACAAAATAAACCATAATTGCCAAACCAATACTGAGTAATAACTGTGTAATTCGTTCTGTAGTTGACCAGTTGAGCCATTGCTCCAGCTCATATCGATCAAACCATAAAACCATCAGCATAACGCCATTGGCCACAAAAACCTGTACCCAGACCTTAGCCCAGCCCTTTGAAGGCCAATAAACATCATGTTTACGCAGCCACCGATAAAGCAGAAATGCATTACTAAAGGCTGAAATGGATGTCGCAATGGCCAGTCCGGCATGAGCACCGGGATAGTCAAGCATAAACCAGGGTACTACAATCACAATATTGAATACCATATTGATAACCAGAGCAGTAATACCAATTTTAACTGGCGTTTTAGTATCCTGACGAGAATAAAAACCCGGCAATAATACTTTGACTAAAATAAATCCCACCAGGCCGAAGCTATAGGCCATCAAACTCATTGCGGACATTTCAATATCTATTTTAAGAAACTTATCACTACCAAACAACGTGGTAATAATGGGTGCTGCCAGCATAAACAGCCCGATAGCAGAAGGCACACCAAGATAAATGACCCAGCGAATGGCTTTATCTAATGTCGCAGAAAATTCTTCTTTAGACTCAGTCATATGCTGTTTTGATAAACTGGGCAAAATAACTGTTGCCAGCGCTACACCCAGAATTCCCAGGGGAAACTCCATTAATCGATCCGAATAATACAGCCAGGAAATACTGCCCGTCACCAGCAGTGAAGCAATAATAGTGTCTAACAATAAATTAATTTGCGCCACAGAAGCACCAAAGATTGCCGGCAGCATCAATTTTAGAATTTGTTTCACCCCGGGGTGTTGCGGATTCCAGCGTGGCCAGCTCAAAAACCCCATTCGGGAAATAAAAGGCAATTGAAACAGCAATTGCAGCAAACCCGCCAGAAAAACGCCAATAGCCAGTCCCATAACGGGTTCATCCATCATCGGAACAATCCAGAAGGTCGCGGAAATCAAAACCACATTAAGCAAGACAGGCGTAAATGCGGGTACTGCAAATTGATGATACGTATTTAAGATACCACCAGCAAAAGCCACCAGAGAAATAAACAAAATATAGGGGAAAGTGATCCGTAACAGATTCACTGTCAATTCATATTTAGACTGATTCTGCGATTCCAGATAGCCTGGCGCAAAAATCATAATAACAACAGGTGCAGCAATCACGCCGATCAGAGTGATAAGAAAAAGCCAGCCGCCTAAAGTACCGGAGACATGCTGAATCAGATCTTTAACCGCCTCTTTATCCTTACTTTCTTTGTATTCACCCAGTGTCGGTACAAAAGCTTGATTAAATGCCCCCTCAGCAAATAAACGACGCATAAAATTAGGAATTTTAAATGCAATTAGAAATGCATCCATACCAGCAGACGCAGCGAATTCACGTGCAAAGACCACATCCCGAATGAAACCGAGTATCCGCGAAAGCAGTGTCATCGCACTGACAATTAGAGTAGATTTAAACAACTTAAGAATAGCCCTTTTTCTTTTGCTTTTAATCTTTTGATTTTGGACAGCACGAGTGAGGATAAATGCGGTTGGAGAGTGTGCGGAGGACTGGTTTATCTGACAGGGGTTTCTGAAAACATGGATGTTTTCATTAAGCGAGCCATGGATGGCCTTGAAGCGTCCCCTGGCAGGTGAACCAGTCCTCCGTGCAATCGTTTTAAAAGCACCTATCCAAATGAGTTCCTATCTTATACCAAAAAGTAATGCAAAAAAAAGCCGGACTCAATGAGACCGGCTTTTTATATTATTTAGCCATTAAGACCGCACTGCTTGTAGCAAGAGCGTAAAAAGCTTAGCCCAGTGCTTTAACTTTGGCAGTCAGACGGCTCTTATGACGAGCAGCCTTGTTTTTATGAATAAGGCCCTTACTGACCATAGCATCTATCACAGGTATTGCAGCTTTTAATGCACTTGCTGCGGACTCTTTTTCGCCGGCTTCAATTGCATGAGTTGTATTTTTAAGTACAGTACGAAACTCAGAACGTTTAGCAACGTTTCTGGTACGACGTTTAATTGCCTGACGTGCGCGTTTTTTAGCTTGTGGTGAGTTTGCCAATGGTCTTACTCCTGAAATTCTGTGTTAATCTTTAGGCTAATTTTGAAAGCAGGCGATTATCCGATATTATGAGTAAAAGATCAAGTTTTTTACTTGTTTTCAAGCAATCTTTCGTTTCCAACAAGCAATAATTATATAACAAGCAAATTATCACGGTGTATTAATTCAGCTTCATCCACATAACCCAGGATCTCTGAAATTTTACTGGTTGCATAGCCTTTAATCATACCCGCTTCATCACTATTGTAATTAATCAGCCCACGTGCAATTTCCCGTCCGGCTTCATCAACACACACGACCATATCTCCCCGTGCAAATTGACCAATAACATCTATAACACCAACAGCTAACAAACTGGAACCTTTATTTTTCAGAACCGCTGCTGCGCCATTATCAAGCACCAGCTCACCTTTCATTTGCAAATGCCCTGCCAGCCATTGCTTTCTTGCCAGCAGGGGTGCCTGATTGGCCATCAATAATGTCCCTAGTGACTCGCCCTGATAAATTCTGCTCAGAACATTGTCTTCCTTACCCGATGCAATAATTGTTGCCGTACCTGAACGAGCTGCCAGACGGGCAGCTCTGAGTTTGGTCGCCATACCACCACGCCCAAGTGTGCCCTTACTATCACCCGCCATAGCATCTAATTCAGACGATAGTGCATCAACTTCAGTCAATAATTTTGCCTGTGGATTCTGTCTTGGATCACTATCAAACATGCCCTGTTGATCGGTTAAAATCACCAGTAAATCCGCATCTATCAGGTTTGCCACAAGTGCAGCGAGGGTATCATTATCACCAAAACGAATTTCGTCAGTGACAACGGTATCATTCTCATTGACTACTGGCACAATACCCAGAGTTATCAGCTTCAGCAACACTGAGCGAGCATTCAAATAGCGGGTACGGTTAGACAGATCATCATGAGTCAACAAAATCTGTGCCGTATGTAATTTATGTTTCTGAAATTGCGATTCATAGGCCTGAACCAGGCCCATCTGGCCGACAGCCGCAGCGGCTTGCAGTTTATAAACAGAATCAGGCCTTTCAATCCAGCCCAGGCGTTTAATACCTTCAGCAATAGCGCCTGAAGAGACTAGAACAATTTCAACTGAATTATCGTTTGCGCCCATCAGGCCAGCCATCTGTTTTACCCAGAGAGCTATAGCGTCATAATCAAGCCCGCTACCCTCATTTGTCAGCAGAGCACTGCCGATTTTTACTACCCAGCGACGGGTTTTACGTAAATGATCTCGTTCCCTTATTCTCAACTGAAAGCTCTCACACAAAGTTCACATTAAAGTTGTTATTACACTTCTCATTAAAAGATGTGTTTATTTAATAATTTTACCAGTGACTACATCATATGTGCCACTGGTAATTTGCTCATAATCTTCTTCAATATCGCCGTTATCTGAATGACCTTTAAAGCCAACCTGAGCTTCAAGATGATCCATAATAGCAAAACAGAGCTCTCGAGTACCTTGCTTGTTCATGGCTGAAATCTGGAAAACAGGTCCTTTCCAATCCAGTTTCTGAACAATCTCCTGACACTTTTCTTCCCGTTCATCATCATTTAACAAATCGGTTTTATTGATCACTAACCAGCGTTCTTTATCAATCAACTTGTCAAGCCTATCATTATCCGAAGCCTCACTGAATTTTTTCAGCTCACTTTCAATGGCTTTAAAACTATCAGCCGGATCACTGCCGTCATAGGGGGTGACATCAACAAAGTGAAGCAACAGGCCTGTGCGGGCAACATGTTTTAAAAACCGAATGCCCAGTCCAGCACCTTCAGCAGCACCTTCAATTACCCCGGGAATATCAGCAACAACAAAGCTGCGATGAGGCACAACACTGACAACGCCCAGATTAGGAATTAGCGTTGTAAAGGGGTAATCAGCTACTTTTGGCTTGGCTTCAGAAATAGCACGAATAAAGGTTGATTTACCTGCATTAGGCATGCCCAGCAAGCCGACATCAGCCAGTACTTTCAATTCCAGCTTTAATTCCCGACGCTCTGCCGGGGTACCTAAAGTGCTTTGTCTTGGTGCCCGATTAACACTGCTTTTAAATCGGGTGTTTCCAAGACCATGAAAACCACCACGAGCCACCAATAGTATTTGTCCGGCTTCTGTTAAGTCACCAAGAACTTCTTCTGTGTCAATATCAATAATACTGGTGCCAACAGGGACATCAACATAGAGATCATCACCACCTCGACCTGTTTTTTCCTTGCTCTGTCCCGCCTGACCATTTTTTGCTTTATAAAAGCGGGTCATACGGAAATCAGCCAGAGTGTTTAAGCCATTGCTGGCCTTGAGGTAAACTGAACCACCATCACCACCGTCGCCGCCATCCGGCCCGCCAAAGGGAATGTATTTCTCGCGACGAAAGCTGACAATGCCTCTGCCACCCTGACCTGATTCTACTTTTATGGTGGTTTCATCAATAAATTTCATTTTTCAGCCCTGAGCTCATTTCAAGAACTTAACCTGTATAAAAAAACAAGCAAGCTCCCTCCCGCTTTTTCCACAATCAGGAGTGTAAATAGAAAACAAAAAGGCCCCACCAGAAACTGGTAGAGCCTTTTTATGTTAGTTCATGCCAATCTTAGAATCCAGTCACTTTAAAATCTAATCGTTTTAGATATCACTTTAGATAGTGTCAAAATCTGGAAAACTAAAATATAATCCCGTAAGCGTTATTCTGCTATGACGCTAACAAATTTGCGGTTTTTAGGGCCTTTTGTTTCAAAAAGCACACGACCGTTAGCCTTAGCAAACAAAGTATCATCTTTGCCAATACCAACATTTAAACCTGGATGAACCTTTGTTCCACGCTGGCGGATAAGAATATTTCCACCTAGAACCATTTCACCACCGAATTTTTTTACACCAAGACGTTTCGATACCGAATCACGTCCGTTTCTGGTACTACCACCAGCTTTTTTATGAGCCATTTTTCTACCCTTACTTTATCTTTAATGCTTATCTGTTAAAAACTTTTATAAACTTCTTTTTACCCGTCTATTATTATAAAAAGAAATATTTCCAAAAGAATCTACAAACTAAGCAGAAATTTTCTCGATTTTAAGTTCAGTAAAAGACTGACGATGCCCCATCTGTTTACGATGATGCTTTCTACGTCTGAACTTAATGATCATTACTTTTTTAGCACGACCATGAGAAGCAACTGTTGCTGTTACTTTACCGCCATCAATAAAAGGCGTACCCACTTTAACATTGTCGCCGTCAGCAACCATTAGAACTTCGTTCAGATCAATGCTGGCGCCTTCTTCTGCGTTCAATTTTTCAACTTTAAGCGTCTGACCTTCGCTTACTTTATACTGCTTACCGCCAGTTTTAATTACCGCGTACATACGTTTACTCCAAACATACCAAAGTAAATAATAAGGCCTTTGTTTTTACTACAATGTTTCTGCTGCCATCAACCACCACTCCAGGAGCAAGTTATCCAATGCAGCATACCTGAACAAAAACCATGAATCCAAGACGATCAATTTTAGCTTGTTTTTATAATCCGTGTCAAACTCTATCCGACTTTATTTCCACAATAAACAAAATGAGTACTTTTTCATCACGATAGACTTGACACAGTCATGCTGGATACATACGATCCCCTAGTTGTATCATAGCTATATCATTCATAGTTTACTGCTGAATCTATTTTGACCAAAGAAACTTTGGAAAAAACAAAGTTAAGCGGTAACATTTTAATAGTAATTTAATTTTAACTTTTTATACAGATGACCATTGAAGACGTTTTTACATTAATTAAAGGTGATATGGAACGGGTTAACAGCCTGATTCAAACCAGCCTTTATTCTGAAGTTGTTCTTATCAACCAGATCAGTCAATACATTATCAATAGTGGCGGCAAACGTCTGCGCCCTATTCTTGTACTCCTCAGTGCCAATGCTTTTTCGAGCAACTCCAAAGACACCGACAAAAAGAATGCGCATTATATCACTCTTGCAGCAGTTATTGAGTTTATCCATACTGCGACTCTTCTACATGATGACGTGGTCGATGAATCTGAACTCCGACGTGGAAAAGACACAGCTAATGAGCTCTTTGGTAATGCCGCCAGTGTTCTGGTCGGCGATTTTCTCTATTCCAGGGCCTTTGAAATGATGGTTGGCGTAGGCAGTATGAAGGTAATGGAAATTCTTTCTCACTCCACCAACACCATTGCCGAAGGCGAAGTATTACAATTACTCAACTGTAATGATGCTTCAACCACTGAAGCACGCTACCTTGAAGTGATTCATTTTAAAACTGCAAAACTATTTGAATCAGCATCACAACTCGGTGCGGTTGTTATGGAGCAGGACGAAGCAATAGAATTAGCTATGGCAAACTACGGCATGCACCTCGGCACCGCTTTCCAGCTCATTGATGATGTCCTGGATTATAGCGCCAGCAGTGAAGATATGGGTAAAAATGTCGGTGATGATCTGGCCGAAGGCAAACCAACCCTGCCGCTTATCCACGCTATGCTTAATGGTACACAGGAACAGGCAGGGTTGATTAAAGAAGCAATTGAACAAGGCGGCCTGGATAAAATCGATGCTATCACTGAAGCCATTGAAATAACCGGTGCACTTGATTACACCCGTGAAATTGCTAAAAAAGAAGCCCAACTGGCCATTGCAGAATTGGAAAACATCCCGGATTCAGACTACAAAGAAGCCATGATTGCACTGGCTCACTTCTCTGTTGACAGAAAGTATTAAAAGAAGTTAGAAGTCGTAAGTTGTAAGTCAAAGCAAGAGAAAAAAGCACACGCATTACCAATATCTCACCAAATCTGCTCTTGATTTTTCTTTGACTTACAACTTACAACTTCTTTATATAACCCATTTCA
>JAPVVU010000045.1 GCA_028571885.1 Gammaproteobacteria bacterium
GGTCCGAATAAAAATAAGATTTTTCAGCATCTTAAATATATTTTTCGGCGTTTGAGGGAAAGCTCTAAGCGCCATGGACAGGCCAATGTCTTCATAAACAATATAGTGCCAGTAACCTGGAGGAATATAAAGAATATCACCATGCTTCAACTCAGCAACTTCACCCTGTAAATACCGCAGTGCAGGGTATTTTTCATAATCAGGCGAATCAAAATCGACATCAAACAAGCTGCTGAACGAAAAAGGAACATGGTACATATAGCGAGTCTGCTCTGGAGAGAAAAGTAATACTCTTTTTTTACCCCCAAAGTGGCATAAAAAGATATCAGCCAAATCAATATCAAAGTGCATTTGTACCTTCGCTCCTTTACCTCCGGCAAATAATACCGGCAGTTTCTTAAAGAAACGCAAACCTACTTCCGGATATGAGAAGTCCTCAACCAATTCAGGTGCTTCAGCCAGAATATTGTAAAAAAACAGTCGCAGATCATTTTCTCCCTGCTCAAGCATTTCAAAATAGTTTTTTAATTCCATTTTAATGGCGGGAGCATGCTGATGCTTATAATCGACCGATGGTTTACTATCATATAAAGGCACAATCTTATGCCCGGCAACATCTTTTATATAATCAATGCTCCATTTTTTTCGGGCAGGCCAATCTGCTGTTAACTTTTCTATCACCACAGGTTTTTCAGCAAGTTTATAATTTGCCATAAACTCTTTTTTATCCAGAGTGTCTATTCGTTCAACAGGTGATTGCTTAATCATTTCATACACTCTAATTTATCAGTGTCCACATAAAAAACGTTGCTCTGAAACCTTTCCTGGATAAATGAGTACACATTTTAACGTATTTCCTTCTAATTGCGAAAAATTTATAAGGGCTTTCCCTATTCTTTATAAGAATATTAGTAAACTCTATTTTAATTATATTAGAAATAAATTACTATACACTCAGTCAATACAAAAAATAAAACAAATAATTTGTATTGGTAAAAAAATAAACAAAAATAGATACTAAAAAACACATATTATAAGTTGTATTCACAACTTATTCGATACAGACCAAAGGAGAGTATGATGGAGCTTTTTTCAGAAGACTGGATGAAAAAGTTTATGAATGAGTGGAATAACGAAGCAACACTAGCCGGTGCGTTAGAAAAAATTGGTTTTAATTCTGCAATTGCGTATGGTATTGACGGTGAAGATCAGCCCAGAGGCATTATTCATATTGAAAATGGCAGAGCCACTTCAGCCGGTGCTTATGATGGTGAAGAAAATAACTGGGATCTCCGTGCCAAAGAAGATACCTGGAGAAGCTGGATGACAAAAGAAATGGGTATGATGGGTTTGGGTGCCGCTTACACCACTCGCAAATTAAAATTTGCAAATGGTGACTACAAAGCCATGATTAAAGATCCACGTATGGCTGGCCCTTTTATCAAAAGCTTTACCGTAATGGGTCGTGTTTGAGGTAAGATTTGATCTGCTGCAACTCAGGTTTGGAATTGGCAGGCCGTTTTTTTCAACTCTACAGCAAGATGGGACAGATTTTCACTTGTAACAGTAGATAATCTTGCTCCTTCTAGAGTTTGTTCTGACATATCATTAATTTGTGTAATGTTATCATTAATCGAATTGAGTATTTCAGATTGCTGTGCAGTTGCATCAGCAACATCCATACTCTGGATGTTAATTTGTTCAATTGACTGGGAAATCGTATCCAGAGAATTGCCGGATTGAATCGCCTGCTGAACTACCAGACCAGCTTGCTGACTACTTTCATTCATCACTGCTACGGCCTGACTGGTATCACTTTGAAGCTGTGATATCATTTGATTAATTTCTTCCGTTGACTCCTGAGTGCGTCCGGCTAAAGTCCGAACTTCATCAGCAACTACAGCAAATCCACGCCCCTGTTCTCCCGCCCGAGCAGCCTCAATTGCTGCATTTAAAGCCAGCAGATTAGTCTGTTCTGCGATTCCTTTGATTACATCTACAACACTATTGATCTTTTCGCTATTAGCATCGAGTTGATGAATGACCTGAGTTGATTTTTCAATTTGATCTGAAAGCAATTTGATAGAGGCAATAGTCTGTTGAACTTGTTGCCTGCCTTCGATAGTTTCCTTATTGGTTATATCGGCTGTTTTGGCGGTGCTGGTAAGGTTGTTTACCACTTCATTTACAGCCTGATTAATCTGCTTAATTGATTGTGTAACTTCATGAGTTTGTGCCTGTTGTGCTGCAATATCAGTATTGGATTGTTCAGTTACAGTGGAGAGTGAATCTGATTCGACAGCCAGCTGTTCGGCAGAATGATTTATATTTTCCATAATTTGTCTAAAGGCTTCCATCATAAGATCAAATGTCTGGCCAATTTGTGCTATTTCATCATTACCGGATAAATTACTTTTAATCGAAAGATCATTCTCCTTTCCAGCCCTTTGAATAGTTTCTTGCAGTATTGAAAGTGGTTTTAAAATTGAGCGGCTTAAAATAATGATAATGCCCAATATCAGAATTACGGCTATTATGGTAGTGATGAGCAGCATTTTTTGAGAATAGTTGATTTGAGAATCTAATGACAAGGTATGTTCATTGGTCAGGGCTGCCTGATACTTGGATAGGGTATTAAAGGCTTTGATTGCAGGGCTATCATCAATTTTTACAGCTTTGTCGACTTCTTGAGCAGTTTTACCTTCCGAGTACATTTTTTTAACAGCATCATTGGCACTACTGTATTGCTCAGCCACTGATTTTATATTATTTAAAGCACCTTCCTCTTCACTCGTAATAGCATCTAATTGTTTATATCGTTCAATAATCTGATTAAGTGAGGAAAAGTTATTTTTGATTCGATCATGATATTTTGCAGTTCCCCGCAATACATAATTTTTAAAGTTATGTATTGCTCCGCCATAACCAAACTGGGATTTTATTTCACTTAATAAAATCTGTCGTTCGGCCACATTTTCAACATAGTTGTGCCAATCACTCTTAATTGGGTTAATGGTTGAAAAACCGACTATCAGTTGTACAGTGGAAATAATGGCAACCACGAAAATTAAGGCAATTAGGCGTTTTTTTATGGAGAACATTGATGATTCCTTTAAAATTTCTATTATCATAAGCTTTATCGGCAAACAGATGCTTTTCTTTAAGCTTTTTTAGATTATAGTATTTTTTAATAGAATATCATCAACAACCTCTAATTGTCTTTTTCAGGCTAACAAGATACTTACTTAATATCTCGTATCAAGTTCAAGTCATTGAACTGTCAGAACCCTTTGAGCTGATAATAGAACCTACAAATCAGATGTTATTTTATGAAATTATCTAAAGAGCAACTGAAGTTATTTTTTCTGTTCATTTGCCAAAGCTTTTTCAGTAATGTCTTTATAAAGCGCGAACACTTTCATCATTAATGCTTTTAATTCATCATCTGCTGCCTGGAGATAATGCTCATTTTGTTTGGTATCATTAAATACCTGTTCCAAAAATTGTATACTACTATCACTCAGAGTCTCACCTTGATCCACTTTTTCCTTGATATCCATTAATCGAGGCAGGCGATGCTTATCAAAGCGTTCTATAAGTGTTTTAATAACTGCTTGATCTTTAATATCGTTTTCCATTATTTATACTCCGGTTGTAATACTTAGCAAACAAGTAACATGTTGATTTATTAAAAAAAGTCCATTTCAAAAAACATCCTCTGTTGTCTCTGGTGATTTCTTTAGATACTGTATTATGATTTGACCTATTCGGGTGTTGTCTCCTATCCCTGTGAAATCATCAGCACCTGGGCCATAAGCAAAAACAGGTACCATTTCAGCCGTATGATCCGTCCTGGTAAATGCAGATTCGGTCACTGCTTTGTCTTTAACTGAACCATCATGAATTGCAAAACCGCCTGTTTCATGATCAGATATAACAAGTACCAGTGTTTGAGTATTTTTTTTCGCAAAATCCAGACCAACACCAACTGTATCATCAAAATCAATTACTTCAGAAATAACATAATCCTGATCATTATCATGCCCTCCCCAATCAATTTGTGATCCCTCTACCATAAGAAAAAAACCATTTTTATTTTTTGACAGAATTTCTATCGCCTTTTTAGTCATTTCAACAAGGCTGGGATGACGTTTATCAGCTTTAGGCAGCGCTTTTTTTGAAAAGAGACCGACAACCGAGTCAACGTTTCCCAATTTTTTAAACTCTTCATCTGTTTGTATTACCGTCGTATACTCAGACAGTTCTGCCAAAAGGTTTTTTTTATCATCTCTTTTACTGCCAGTAGTTGTAACGGGTACAAAATAGCCCCAGCCGCCGCCAAAGAGTACATCAATACCACTTGCTGCAATCTGCTCTGCAATAACAGAGTGCTTCTTTCTGCTATCAACATGAGCAGCAAACACCGCTGGTGTAGCATGGGTAATACTGCTTGAAACAACCAGCCCTGTTGCTTTATTTACATCTTGCGCATATTCAATAATTGTTTTTAACGGCATACCATCTGGAGAAACTGAAATGGCATGATTGTAAGTTTTATAACCAGTCGCTATAGCTGTTCCAGCTGCCGCTGAATCCGTCACCAGATCGCTTTGTGAATGGGTCATGAGTAACCCAATATGTTTAAATTCCTCCAGATTAAGCCGCCCTTTAACAATTTTTCCTGCGCTGATCTGAGCAATCCCCATACCATCACCAATAAACAGGATAATGTTCTTTGGTGCTGCACCTTCCAGAGAATAAACAGAAGTAGTGAAAAAAAACAGAATAAAAATGTGCAAAATATAAGTATAAAAATTCATCTCAAGCCTCTGCTGTGTTTAATTTTCCAACAGTTTAAACATCAATATATTGTAATAGACTTCGTTATTAAAAATTTATTTCAAACTCTTAGTCACAATTTCAAAGACATCCGGTGACAGGTCTTCTTTTGCGGCCCGTTCTAATTCCGCTTTCATCAATTTTTGTCGCGTCTCATCATAACGTCTCCAGCGACTGAAAATTTTAACCATGCGTGAAGCAATCTGAGGGTTAAATTTATCCAGAGCCAGAATTTGATCCATAACAAATTGATATCCCAGGCCGTTACTATGATGAAAAGCTTTAAGGTTCATTCCGGAAAATGAACCAATAAGTGAGCGGACTTTATTCGGATTTTTGAGATCGAAACAAGAATGGTTCATTAAACTTTTAACTTTTTCCAGCACGTTTTCATGCTGTGAAGCAGCCTGAACAATAAACCATTTATCCATCACCAGCGCATCACTTGACCAGCGCTGTTCAAAAGCATCCAGAGCCTGTTGGGTATAATCAGATTCTATATGCGTCAGCTGTGCCAGAGCCGCAATAGAATCCGTCATATTATTTGCCGACTGAAAGTGTTGGTAACCAAATTTTGCTGCCGTTTCATCTTCTTCTGCCATCAAATAACTCAAAGCCAGATTACGTAAGCTTCGTTTACCAGCTTCATCTGCATTAAACTGATAGGGAGCAGTTGAACTTAAGTCATCATAGATTGATTGAAACTGGATATTCAATCGCTCAGCCATGATAAGTTTAAGCTGTTTTCTTGTTTCATACACGGCATCAACATCTGCCACCTCAAGCTGCTCTAAAAGATAGGATTCTGAAGGCAAGAGCAGAGCCTGAGTTTTTAAAGCATTGTCTAATGACGTATCAGTCAGTATCTGCTCACAGGCATGGATAAACTTATCCAATGTTGAAGTATCAAAATGTCTACTCACCTGAGCGTTTTTATTGACCTGATTTGAGCCCATGGCATCAAGAATCAGCTGCCCTGCCAGCTGCTGCCCTGCTTCCCAGCGATTAAAGGGATCAGAGTCATAGGCCATAAGAAATGCGCGTTCATCGGTAATGGTTTCATTTAAAAGATCATCGGGATACTCTAAAATAACAGGTGCTGAGAAGTCTCTTAATAATGAGAGAACAGGCTTTTCATTAATGTCAGTGTATTCAAATGTCTGCTGAGCCTCTGTGAGCATGAGCATGTCTTCAAGGATCTGCTCACCCTTTAAGTTCAGGAGGCCCATTTTAAGCGGAATATAAAAGGGATCTTTTACTTTTTTATCAGGACTGTTGAGTGTTTCATACGGTGTAATTGCACAAAATTGCTGCAACTCAATAATAAATTTTTTCTCATCGTCAAGATAAGAAGTTTTCACTTTAACTCTTGGCGTACCGGCCTGATTGTACCAGCTTGAAAATTGCCTTAAATTTATCTGACTGGCATCACTCATGGCAGAAACAAAATCTTCGGTCGTGACTGCCTGACCATCATGACGTTCAAAATAAAGAGCCATACCTTTTTGAAAGTTTTCTTCACCCAGAACGGTGTGGATCATACGAATAACTTCTGCACCTTTATTGTAGACAGTAACCGTATAAAAGTTATTAATTTCCATATATTGAGCAGGACGAATGGGATGAGCCATCGGGCCGGCATCTTCTGCAAATTGATGAGCACGTAAAATTCTCACATCCTGAATACGCTTCACCGCTCTGGACTGCATATCAGAAGTAAATTCCTGATCACGAAAAACTGTCAATCCTTCTTTAAGACTCAGCTGAAACCAGTCCCGACAGGTCACCCGATTGCCTGTCCAGTTATGAAAATACTCATGGCCAATAACGCCTTCAATACCTTCATAATCACTATCTGTTGCACTTTGCGGATCAGCCAATACATACTTGGCGTTAAAAACATTCAGTCCCTTGTTCTCCATCGCCCCCATATTAAAGTCTTCTACAGCAACAATCATATAGATGTCCAGATCATATTCCAGACCAAAGACTTCTTCATCCCACATCATTGAATTTTTTAAAGAGTTCATGGCATGCTCACACTTCTGGCCATTTTGTTTTTCAACAAAAAGCTGCAGGGTGACATTTTTACCTGAGATAGTGGTATAAGAATCTTCAATTTTGAGCAAGTCACCGGCAACTAAAGCAAACAGGTAACAGGGCTTTTTAAAGGGGTCATGCCAGATTGCATAGTGACGACCTTCAGGCAGCTCACCCTGCTCAACTAAATTACCATTAGAAAGCATAACAGGATATTTTTCTTTATCGGCAATAATGGCCGTGGTGAAAGTAGACATCACATCCGGCTGATCCAGATAATAGGTAATTCGCCTGAATCCTTCAGCTTCACACTGAGTACAAAAATTACCACTGGATTGATACAATCCTTCCAGGGCTTTATTCTCTTCTGGTTTTATCCAGGTTTCTATTTCCAGAATAAAGGAGTAAGGCACTTCAGGAATAATCAAATGTTCATCTGTGCATTGATAATCCAGTTCTGAAAGTGGCTGGCCATTAAGTAGAATTGATTTAAGCGCTAAACCCTGTCCATGTAATTTAAGCGTTTCATCACGACAATCTGCTTTATGATTACGCAGAATCTCTAAACGACTTTTAACGATAGTGACCGTTTCAGTCTCACCCTGTTCATTTAAAACCGTCATTTCAAGCTCAAAACTCAGCTCTGTTCTATTTATGACATAGACTGGGTACTGATAATCTTTCAGGTAAATCGTGGTATTGTTACTCATATTCAAAACTAACTCTTTGTGTTATTTGACATAATAATTCGTAGGCAATCGTGCCCGCTTTCCGGGAAACACGCTCAATCGGCAGTCCCTCACCCCAGAGTATCACTTTATCGCCAATCTGAAATGCTATTGATTTTTGTTCCAGCCGTCGCAGATCAACTGTGATCATATCCATAGAAACACGTCCAACCAGCGGCACTTCTGTTCCATGTATTAAAACCGGTGTTCCACAAGATGCATGACGAGGATAACCATCACCATAACCAATTGCAATAACGCCAATAGTCATATCTTCGGGACAACACCAGCTCGCACCATAACCGATACAATCACCCTTTTTCAGTTTTTTTATCGCAATAATTTCAGAAGAAAGGGTCATTACTGGTTTTAGCTGTTCATCCAGTCCATTTCTGGAAACATTGGATGTTTCAAAAGGTGAAATACCATAAAGCATAATGCCTGCTCTGACCCAGTCAAAATGAGCCTCAGGGAGTGATAAAATTGCAGCAGAATTGGCCATACTTTTATCAATATCGGGCAATTCCTTCAGTATTGATAATTGCTGATATTGTTGATTAAACTGAGATATCTGGATTTGATTAAGCGGGTTATCAATTTCATCTGCACAGGCGAAGTGTGAGATAAAACCTGATGGTAAATAATTTTCTCCCAGCTGCTGATATTTTTTTATTAACACCATCAGCTCATCTTCTGATAAACCCAGGCGATGCATACCGGTATCAATTTTAAGCCAGTAGTTTAATTCAGAATTTTTATCTGCCCGCTCAAGGCTGTTTTCTGGCTCAAGGCTGTTTTCTGACTCAAGGCTGTCCTGTAACCACTGAAACTGTTCTAAACTATTTACCACAGGGATCAGTTTTAATGCCATGCATTGAAGGTATTCTTCAACAGAAAAAACACCTTCCAGAATAATAATCTCTTTTGTAATGCCGTTTTTAAGAAAACTCTCACGTAAAATAAGTGCTTCATCTAAGCGCGCTACCGCAAAACAATCACTCTCAAGCAGTGCTTTAGCCACAGGTAAAATACCATGACCATAGGCATTTGCTTTAATGACACTAATAATCTTACTATCGGGTGCCGCTTGTTTTACCCGTGATAAATTATGCCTTAACGCATCCAGATTAATCGTTGCTTTAACTGTTATCATGCAGCCTTCATCCAGCTCTCATCCATTGCTTATCGTTAATCCATTAATCTTCATAATCAATGGATGCATGATTTTCAAATTTAGTATACTGTCCGATAAAGGTCAGTCTTGCTGTACCGAGAGGACCGTTACGATGCTTACCAATAATAATTTCAGCCGTGCCTTTATCAGGACTATCTTCGTTATACACTTCATCCCGATAAATAAAGACAATTAAATCTGCATCCTGTTCAATGGCACCAGATTCACGTAAATCTGACATCACAGGTCGTTTGTTAGGACGTTGTTCCAGACCACGATTAAGCTGTGACAATGCAATAACCGGCACGTTCATTTCTTTAGCAAGTGCTTTTAACCCCCGGGAAATTTCTGATATTTCATTTACCCGGTTTTCTGAACCGCCCTTAACCTGCATTAACTGCAGATAATCCACTATAATTAAACCAATGTTATGTTTGCGTTTTAAACGCCTGACCCGGGCACGCATTTCTGTTGGTGACAGAGCCGGTGTATCATCAATAAACAATTTAGCTTCATTTAATATGGAAACCGCCGAAGTCAAACGCGGCCAGTCATCTTCATCCAGTTGCCCGGAACGCACTTTAGTCTGATTAATACGCCCTAATGATGACAACATACGTAATGTTAATGATTCTGCCGGCATTTCCATACTAAAAACGGCCACACCAACACCTGCATCGATCGCCGCATTTTCAGCCAGGTTCATGGCGAAGGTCGTGTTATGCACACAAATATCATTGGCAATAAAATTGTGCGTGTCTGGAATAGTTAAATCATAGACCTGTTTCAGACCAAGAGATTCAATGCAGACAATTTCATCCCAATAAACATCGCTATCTGCTAATTGTTTTAACCATTGGTTATCTAATGCTTGAGCTAATTGTGTTAAACGTGGGCGTGACAGAGCACGCTTACCTGCATGAATATTAGATGAACCTGTAATACCTGCTCGACGTGCCAGAGCAGACCATGACTCATCTCCTTTGATTCTTTTTATATCATCCCAGAATTCAATGGGTATCGTGTCATGATTTGTTTTATAGACTCGTTCTTCAAGTGCTGCCTGTATTTTTTTAATAGCATCATCCTTAGCAAAAATACCGATTTCTTCAACAAATTTTTTTATTGATTCATTATCAGTAATGTCCAATTGCCAGGCCTGGAAGTTTTTTTGATTCAGTTTAGTTTTGCGATGACGTATTTTAGCTATCACACCAAAGCGGAGTAATAAATGTTGTAATTGACGAATTAATTTTTCACTGACACTGCAATAACCGAGTTGTGACTGTCCGCTAGCAAGGAGGCTTGCCCAACCATCCGTTGAAAACAAACGGCTAATGAATAAGGCCATTTGATCTTTTGGTAGAGTAAAAATAATATCTGGAATTATTTTTGTATGAGCGTTTTTACCCCAGATACCCAAATCATCCAACCACAAAGTCAGAGCATTTGGACTATTTTTTGCGGTTAATGCAATACCATTGGGTAATAGTTTTTCTTTTGTAATTTCAAAGAACTCACAGAGTTTATCCACTATTGAGCTCTGTGGCACCGTTTTTCCCTGTGTCCAGTAATGTACACTCGAAGGTGAAACATCAAGAGCTAAAGCAAATTCACGATGATTAAGTCCAGCATTTTCAATTAGAGAGCAAAGCATTTGTGCAAAGCTCAGTCGATTTTCTTTAATCACCTTCATGTCAGATGAAACATCAATACCTGGAGCACGATGGTGATAATTTTTTAAGGTAGCTTTCACTCCTCCAAATTCATCAACACTCGCCATAAATTCTTGCTGAATTTCTGGATTGACATTGGTAAAACGAGGTGAGCATTGTGTAAGAGAACCGTCGCCCAGTAAGTAAGCCAATAATTTCACTTCACAAGCACGTATTGTCTTTTTACCAGAGACAGGCATTGTTCTTGGAACAGCTATACGGGTTTTCTCAGAGACTTCAGATAATGGCTGCCAACCCGCTGGCGTCAAAAATGGATGAGTTGCCGTCGTTTCAATAGTTCGACCTAAACGGGTGGTCACTCTAAACACAGGTTTTCTGCCATCATCAACAAAGGCACTTGCTTTAGTTGGTTTAATTTGCCAATCATTGGTCAGCGTCAACAAGTTCGCTTCTTTCTTTTGATATAACTGTTCAATAGTTTGAATGCTGCCATCCTGGAGAACAATGTCCGAATCTGCAGCCAGGCATTTTCCCATCGACGGACGCCCGGCAACAATCACCAAATCAGCAGGCTGCAGTCCGGAAGTCATTTTATCAAAATCAGTAAAGCCGGAAGGGATACCCGTAAAAGTGCCGCCGTTCTGATAAAGTTCATCAATTCTATCCACTGTTTTCTTCAGCAGTTCTGTCATGCCCTGGAAATCTTTACCCGAATTTGCCCCTTTATCGGCAATCTCAAACACTGTTTTTTCAGCAGCTTCAAGAATATCATCACTCTTGCGCCCTTCTGTATTAAATGCGCTGTCTGCAATTTCATTGCCTACCTGGATCAGTTTTCTTAAAACTGAACGCTCACGAACAATGTCGGAATAGGCTCGAATATTTGAAGCACTGGGGGTGTTATTGACCAGACTCCCGAGATAGGCCAGCCCGCCGGCATCATCTATTTCGTTATGCGTTTCCAGACGCTCTGACAAGGTCACCACATCACAGGGTTTGCCCTCTTCTATCTGCTCTCGAATCGCCTTGAAAATTATGCGATGATCGCGACGATAAAAGTCATCTTCATTAACAATACTGGCGATATTATCCCAGGACTCGTTGTTAATCAGCAGGCCGCCAAGAATGGATTGCTCAGCATCAATGGAATGAGGAGGTAATTTGATAGAGTCAGTTATTTGATCCATGATTTTCTCTAAAAACTGTTAACTATTAACGGTTAACGGTGGTTTACTCGCAACTCAGCACTGGTGTTTGATGAATGGACAGCAAAGAGCCAGAAAAACATCAAAAAAACTTCAAAGCACTGCAAAGTTAAAAAGCTCTATTATCGTTTACTCAGACAATTTTACAAGCTGTTTTGTTCCCTTAATCTTCACAAAAGTACCTAAACGCTTTATGCCTTAATGCTATAGTCTGAAGAAAAGATGGCACTGATCAATTTCGCTGATTTATGTTTACAAATTTTCGTAGGTTGGGGTGAGGCACGAACCCCAACATTATCAATAAATCAACGACTTATGTTGGGGTTCGTGCCTCACCCCAACCTACATTAATGTAAAGGGAATTTGATCTATCCCGAAAAGATAGTTCATTCATTTCTGTTATAATCAGCATCTCAAGAAAAGTGATGCGCTCTGTATGAAAGGAAAGGAAAATAAATGAATTCACCTGAAGCTGATGTTTATATGGTTATTTTAAATAATCAATTAGCGAAAGGCTGGACATTAGATGAAGTTATCAACAACTTATCGCAATTGTTTAAACAGACGCCTGATAATATAAAAAATATGCTCTGCCAGCCAACATTTGTTGTTGAATCAGGTGTCAGTCAGGAAAAGGCGAAGACCACCCAAATGTTAGTCATAGGCGCAGGGGTTGGGTGCCAGGTAAAAAAATCTTCCGGACAGATAGGGTTGATGTATCAACGCGGGCAAATCAAAAGCATACAGACAATAGTCAGAGTCCAATGGTAAACAAAAATTCCCATGCACCCTCAAGTAACAACTCAAACACTGCCCGAAGTGTTTTTATCGGAATTTTTGTGGTTTTCATGATAGTCTTTGCTATTTCTGCCCTCAATAAACATGGCCAGACAAGTAAACATCCAATAACATTGGATGATGGTCAGGCACTTTATGCAATTGAAACACACTCAGTTGACGACACAGACAACTATGAAGATTTAATTGTTCCGGGTTACATTACCATTATTGACTTCACCGCAGACTGGTGCCCTGTCTGCAAAAGACTGGATAAATTTGAAGA
>JAPVVU010000046.1 GCA_028571885.1 Gammaproteobacteria bacterium
CCATTGAATTAAAAAAACAGATTGAGCAGAGTAATAATCAAAAGATTTAGAGCAAAATTAGTTGACTTTTAGGGGGCGTCCATATATGTCTTTGTATTAGTATTTTCACTAGCTTGACGCTATAAGAATATGATACGTATCATAATTTTCAATAAAATAATTATAATCAATAAGGACAATTTTTTCAGAAATAGTCAAATTAGTGTTTACTTATATAATAATGTATGACATACTTCACACAGGTTGAACAAAGTCGGTTTTGCAACATAGCAATCACCGGCACTGTAACAACCTTCTGATAAGGGCAAACCTCACTGAAAAGGAGGGGCGCAAAGTTACCGGTCTAAGAGACACAGAAGTGTCTACGATAGCGGGACTGCCAGAAGTCATGCATTACGGGTCTACTATCTTTTTATTCCCGTCCCTGTCATAACGGCAATCCCACCTAACCTGTCTCACAACCGACCCAGCCCTTATCCATTTAGTTATCAGATTGAAAAGTGACAACTTTGATATGTTAGTTATTTGTTAATTAATAATATTAAATTGTTTAATTAACTTAAAAAGGTAGACCAAAAGTTCATTCCATGTGATGAACCGGTTGAGGGGATTAGAAAAATGAATTTAGTAAAACTATTTATATTTTTGTTCTGTTTTTTGGCCATTTCGCCAGTATCAGCCGAAAAAGGATTTCCGGGTAGAGAAAGATTTCCTGATGTTCCCTATATTTCCATGGAAGACTTTTATAAGGATTACAAAAAAAACAAATACATGGTCGTAGATGTGCGATCGAAATTTGAATATGACGTGATCAAGATTGTCAATTCGGTCAATATTCCGGTGGCAGATGATGATTTTGAAACCAATATTCAGGCCTTGGCGACCAAAACCAGTAAACCTATCGTATTCTACTGTAATGGTCGTCGTTGTATGAAGTCCTTTGAGGCAGTAGTCAAATCAAAACTGTCTAATACCATTGCCTATGATGCCGGTATCTTTGAATGGGCAGAGGCCTATCCGGAAGAGGCAGAATTATTGGGTGAAAGCCCGATTGACCTGAATAAATTAATCAGCAGCAAGAAACTGAAACAGCATTTTGTGCCCTTGAAGCAATTTGAGCAAATGATCCCTGATGCGGTGCTCATCGATGTGCGGGATAAAACTCAACGCCGGGGCAACGGTCTGTTTTTGCTGGCCGATAAATCAGCGCCATTGGATAAAACCAAGAAGCTGGAACGTTACCTGAATAAGGCTCTAAAAGAAGACAAAATCCTTTTAGCGTATGATCAGTCTGGTAAGACCGTTCGCTGGTTGCAATATCAGCTGGAAAAAAAGGGCATAAAGAACTATTACTTTATGGAAGGCGGCGCCAAGTACTATAATTATACAGGCACAAATTAAGTGCTGCCGGATGTGAGTGGTTTCTTATCCACAAAGCAGTAATTATTTTTGTTAGTGGATTTTATGGCGTACATTGCCTGATCGACTTTTGAAGTCAGATCATGCAATGTTTCGCCATTATCCAGATATATGGCGATGCCAATACTGTAGCCGATTTCAATGTTCAAACCGTCAATACGGTAGATACTGGATAGACTGTTATCAAATATCCGCTATCAGGAAGTAAAATCTTTAAGTCTCAGATTCCCAAATGTCCGTTTAAGATCAGGAAGATTCGGGGTAATTGCGTGACGGGGTAATTGCGGACATCCATCTATTAGGGTAACAAATCACTATCCGATAGATGGGTACACTATTATCTTTCTAAAATGTATTAACTCTGCCTTTTGATACGGATTACAATCATTCTGGATACATTTTATTGCTTCTATTAAATAGCGTAGATTAAGTCAGGCTATAATTCCATACGAATTTACTAAGGAATTTGGCAGGAGAACCTAGGGTATGCCCACCGCTCATAAAAAACAGTGTAGTAGCATCGGCGAATAACCAAATTGGTGAAATTTGTGAATATCAACCTCTAACATACAGACTGACAACAAAAACAGAGATACCTGTTAAAATATCAATGCATGGGCGACTTATACAATCCTGCTTATGCAATCCTCCATTCAAAGGGCGGTAAATTTTTATCATAGGCAATATGAGTAACAGAATGATTGGCTAGCCAGTTTGTAACCTCCTCAGTAAGTTCCAATGTCTTTGCATAGGAAACCGAATGCCATGAAGTTGAAATTAAAAATAAAACAAGAAAAAATCTCAGGTCTTGCTTATCTATCTTAAACAAACTTATTCAAGCGATGCTCACGATATATTTCTTTAACCCATGTCGACACAGGATGATCACAGTACTCGTCATAGAAATCTCTCGTGTACGGATCGGGAATTTCTATCCAGGGAAATGGGTGCTCAGGTGGCATAGAAAGCCATGAGAGCATTGATGCAATTGATAAATCTGCACGGGTAAATTGTTCACCAACCAGATAGCTTCTCCCTTTGATTTTTTCTTCCATTTCATCCATTGCCATTGCAAACTTACGTCTGGCTTTTTCGACCTTTTCATCAGACATTACATAGTTTTGATAAATCTTTCGACGCAAAACAGGATAAAACAAAGTAAAAATTAACTGCTTGACTCTTGGCATCGGATGGGTAAAACAATAGCGTATAAAATCAGGGTAAGCCAATAATTTGTAATACAAAACCTGGCGAATAGTCTCACCGAGTCTTCTATCCATGCTATGTTCAATTTTTAAACAGGCCTCACGTTCATTAATATCCAGGGGTGTCAAAGAATGAGATGGATACTTTTCTTCCAGGTAATCTATGATTTCACTGGAACCTTGCACCACTTCATTATCATTTAACAATACCGGAACAGACGTATCCGGTGCATATTTACGAACTGTTATCATATGAATGCCAGGCATAATGGCAACAGTCTGAAAAGGGATGCCTTTATAATCAAGTGCCCAGCGTGCTTTTTCGCAGTAATGTGAATGAGGGAACTCAAGTAATTTCATAGTCATTTAATCTTTCCTTTTATTGGCAAATAACATAAGTAATTGCAGCCCACCCATTAGGGTAACAAATCACTATCCGATAGGCGGATGTCCACTACTATTCCAGCAATTCCTACCGTTTAAGGTTAAACCAATTCTTTAACTATTTTTTCATCATTATTAATGAATGCTAATTCATTACTTTAAGTGAAATATATGGCACTAGATTAAATATTAAAATCGCTATTTTGTAACTTCCCAGATATTGCATATATATAGGCGGTAAATCGGCATGGTTTACCCCGAACATATTACTATGAATATTTGAAATGGGTTCTTTCATTACCTTCAAGGCAATTGTAGATAATACGAGCACACCAATATTAATGACAGAGCACCAACCAAAAAAGGTGGCAAGGATGTCAATTTCGATCATATTTTGATCCTATTCGTAGACTGAAAGATGATTTGCCTGACTTTATTATAGGCACTTATGCCATGAACCGATATTTATTTTATTATAACGATAAAATTTATATTAAATTACTGGCAGCTCGAAACAATTTATTCACACAGTTTAAACTTGAATCAGTCTTTTTAGTATTAGACTCAACGTTTAATTTGTAAGATATCAAGATTAAGCCGCTGCCGATCATCAAACATACGTTTGGCTATCATCCAGACTGCCAGCATAATGCCAAAACCTGTGCCTGCCGCGATAAGAAAAAAGATCAAAATCTGATATTTGACAGCTTCAACCGGCGGCGTACCTGAAAGGATCTGTCCTGTCATCATACCGGGCAGGCTTACCAGGCCAGCGATTGCCATAGAATTAATAATCGGGATCATGCCTGTTCTGATGCTTTCAGCGCGAATATCCTGAATGGCTTCATGATAGCTCTGCCCCAGCATTAACCTCTGCTCAATCACCAGTCGCTGCAGATAAACAGTCTGATTTAATTTATCCATACCTAATGAGATACCATTCATGGTGTTGCCTAATAGCATCCCCAGCAGAGGGATGGCATATTGAGGTGAATACCAGGGAGTGGGAGCGACAATGACCATGAGGGTTAATAATACCATAGCAAATGATGAGATAAAGAGAGCACTGGTACCAATCTTAAAACCAACCCAGCGTTTCAATGGGTATTTTTGTCTGGCATTGATTTCAAAACCTGCGACTACAAGCATAACGGTTGCAATACTCGCTAAAAAATATAAATTATTACTATTAAAAATCAATTTAAGGATATAACCAATCAGTAATAATTGAATCACGTTTCGAATCGCGGCAATAATTAATTGTTTGCTGATATTTAATTGCAGCATCAAACTTGTAATGGCCAGCAAAATAATCATGCCTGATGCAATCACCAGGTCCCAGGGAGTAAGTTGTATCATGCCGTCATTCCATGTTCTTCAGTTTGTTCGGGGGCAATTTGACTGATGTCATAATGACTCTTATTTATGGTCAGTAACTGCTGACAGACACGCTCCAATTGTTCTTTATCATGGCTGATCCAGACCACTGGAATCTGATGTTTATGCTGATAATCCCTGATTAACAATTCTAACTGAGCGCGGTTGTCAGGGTCCAGATTAGCCGTGGGTTCATCCAGTAATAATGCCTCCGGCTGGTTCATTAATACTCGAATACAGGCCAGTCTTTGCTTTTCACCACTGGATAAGTGACTCACCTGCCAGTCCAACACGTCTTTATTAAAGCCCAGATGGGTAAATAATACCTCATCATAGCCCTGAAAGTGTTCTCCCACTGTTTCACACCACCACTGACTTTCTGCCGGTAATAAAGCAACTTTTCGACGCCATTGTGGGGCAGAAATTGTTTGAGATTCAATGTCACCGAGAAATATATCACCCTGATGAGGTAACATATCAGCCAGGGCTTTCAATAAAATTGATTTACCAATCCCTGAAGGTCCCGTGAGCCCCATGCAGGTACCTGCCGGGATAGAAAAATCGAAAGATTGACTAAAATTGGGCGAAATAGAAGATAAATTAAGTTTTTTTATCGTTAAATCAGGCATAGCTTGCTAATATTTACTCAAAGGACAGGATTTAGACTCCAGGACGTTACTCCCGGAAATGTGAGTTTAATTTTAATTCATCAATCGACAGTATGCTATATTTAACGGCATATATTAACTATAAATAATAATCTGAACTTATGAATCCATATCCTGTCTGGCTTGATCCAGATGACAGTAATTATGAATTTCCTGATCCTGATAACGCACTGACTGAGCCTGACGGTTTGTTAGCCGTTGGTGGTGATTTGTCTCCTCAGCGTATCATCATCGCTTATCTCAATGGTATTTTCCCCTGGTACAGCCATGGTCAGCCCATTTTGTGGTGGAGTCCCAATCCCCGTGCGGTTTTATTTCCGGAAAAACTGCATGTTTCAAAAAGTCTGAAAAAAATCATCCGAAAAAACACCTTTAGAACGACGATGGATCAGGCGTTTGAGCAGGTTATTTATTTATGTGCACAAACCCCCAGAAAAGATCAGGACGGCACCTGGATCACTGATGATATGCAGCGGGCTTACCTCAAACTGCATAAACTGGGCATCGCACACAGTGCTGAATGCTGGTTAGGCGATCAATTGGTCGGCGGCTTATATGGATTAGCGCTAGGTAAAGTTTTTTTTGGAGAATCCATGTTTTCTCACCACAATAACGCCTCTAAAATTGCCTTTGTTCATTTGCTGGACGAATTGAAAAAGAGCGACTATGCTTTAATAGATTGTCAGGTAACGACTGACCATCTAATCAGTCTGGGGGCCGAGGAAATACCAAGAAGCCAATTTCTTAAATTAATTAAGCAATATACCCAGCCTTTTATAGATAGTCTTCACTGACATAAGTTTTGCGTACCCTATTAATAAGTTCTCGAATAGTTGAAGGTTCTCGAATAATTTATATGTCTAATATGGACCAGGAATTTCAAAAAAAACCAATTAATTTATACCTCTCAGCCGAACACGACTGCAGTTATCTGCCCGGTCGCCAGGCAAACAGCCTGTTTGTTGATCCCGAGAAAGAAATGTCGGCGGATATCTATTCTCAACTCATTCAGCAGGGATTTCGCCGCAGCGGTAATTATGTCTACACACCCTATTGTAAAAAATGCCATGACTGTATTCCTATCCGCCTGAATGTCCGGAAATTTGCCTTAAGCCGTTCCCAAAAACGCTGTAAAAATAAAAATAAATCAGTGACAGCAGAAGCAAAAGAAGCAGTTTATGACGAGACTCAATATCAGATATATGCCGAGTATGTGACTTCAAGACACCCTGGCGGTGGTATGGATGAACCTGATAATGACAAATATCTGGACTTTCTTACGTCTAAATGGAGTGATACTACTTTTTTTGAGTTTCAGGAAAATGGCCAAGCCATCGGTGTCGCCGTGACCGATATTGTCGAGGATGGCCTTTCAGCAGTTTATACTTTTTTTGATCCAGCGCCTGAATACCAAAAACGAAGTTTAGGTGTTTTTTCAATTCTATGGCAGATAGAGGAAGCTCAACGCCGTGGCATGAAATGGTTATATCTGGGTTATTGGATCAAAGACTGTCATAAAATGAATTACAAAGATAATTACCAGCCCCTGGAATATTATTATAATCACCTCTGGCATGACTCCCCTCCCGGATTGCTTTAATTATCACGATTCCGTCACAAATTTCACTTAAACGCCCGTTCAACTTTTATTTTAACTAGCACCAATAAGCTCCTGTTATAGCTGCCATTTTTTACCAGAAGTCGATATAAACTCATGATTTAATAAATTAATTTTCTAAATTTTAAATTAAAATGGCTAAAGCTTATTAGCCGAGTGACGATAATTAGTTTAATCATGGCATATACCCATAGTAACCATTTAGTAACCTTACTTATTAACCATACTTAACTTATTAACCATAGTTCAGGCAAGTTGATGCTTAGTCAAATTAACCAGTTAACTATTAAATATGAACAGAAACATGGTTTCAGACCTAATCTGTTATATGTTAATACAACACAATTAGAACTGCTCAAAGAACAGTTGTCTGAGCCTGACATTGCGATCCTGACTCAATTAATCGGCATGGATATTGTGATTGTTGAAACCAGTTCAAAACCTCATCTGTCATGGGCACAAATCCCCTGGAAACATTCCAAAACTGCTTAAGAGTATAGAAAAAAGGTTTTTTCCATATAAATACCAATTAAGTATTGCTAATTTTTTCTATATGGGGCAATATTCACGCCTTGAAATTCCCATTTAAATTAATTAACTTTATATAGCAGATATAGTAGATTTATGGCAAAAGAAGAAGGTATTGAAATGGAGGGCACTGTGATTGACACATTGCCAAACACCATGTTTCGCGTTGAACTTGAAAACGGTCATATTGTTACCGCTCATATTTCAGGAAAAATGAGAAAAAATTACATCCGTATTCTAACGGGTGATAAAGTCACTGTTCAGTTGACACCCTATGATTTGAGCAAGGGTCGTATTACCTATCGCGCCAAATAAGCTTTCATAAGAGCACAAAAAAGCCTGTATCATTTAATGCTACAGGCTTTTTTTGGTTCTTCTAAAGTTTAACTTCTGAATGAGTTTAACTTCTGAATGCTTAAAGAAGGCTTATCGATAAGATGATGTAAACTCAGTGACCAGTTTAGTGAACCTTATCAATTTTGCCCACTTCACTTTGCAGATCAAATTTTAGTTTGCCGTTTTCTACAGATACAGTCACTTTACCGCCATGTTCCAATTCACCGAACAATAAAGCTTCAGCCAGTGGTTTTTTGATGCTTTCCTGAATAAGACGAGCCATTGGTCTGGCACCCATTTTTTCATCATAACCATTTTCAGCCAGCCACTTGCGAGCATCTGGTTCAACATACAATTCCACTTTCTTTTCAGCAAGTTGAGTTTCAAGCTCAAAAATAAACTTGTCAACAACCTGAATCATCACTTCTGGTGATAGTGAGGCAAACTGCACCACTGCATCCAGACGATTACGAAACTCCGGTGTAAAACCCCGTTTAATCGCTTCCATACCATCAGAGCTATGATCCTGAAGCGTGAAACCAATGGATGAACGGGACATCGCTTCGGCACCCATATTGGTGGTCATAATCAAAATCACATTTCTAAAATCAGCTTTTCGGCCATTATTGTCCGTCAAAGTACCATGATCCATAACCTGTAATAACAAGTTAAAGACGTCGGGATGGGCTTTCTCAATCTCATCCAGCAACAGAACAGCATGAGGGTGCTTGTTAATCGCTTCGGTAAGTAAACCACCCTGATCATAGCCAACATATCCTGGAGGCGCACCAATCAGCCTGGAAACAGTGTGACGTTCCATATACTCAGACATGTCAAAACGAATCAGCTCAATGCCCATTAACTTGGCTAACTGGGTTGAAACTTCGGTTTTACCTACCCCCGTAGGGCCGGCAAACAAAAAGGCACCAATGGGCTTATCATCACGTCCGATACCGGCACGCGCCATCTTGATGGCATCATCAAGTGTTTCAATGGCCTTATCCTGACCATGAATGACCAGTTTCAAATTACGAGCCAGTTTCTTAAGTGAACTTTTATCACTGCTGCTAATGGTTCTTGGTGGAATACGGGCAATTGATGCAACTATTGCCTCAATTTCTTTAACACCAATGGTTTTTTTGCGTTTAGAGGGGGTATTAAGCTGCTGGTTTGCGCCCGCCTCATCAATGACATCAATTGCTTTATCGGGTAAGTGACGATCATTAATATAGCGTTCAGATAATTCCGCCGCACTGCGTAACGCTTGTTTAGTGTATTTAATATGATGATAGTCTTCAAATCGTGAACGCAATCCTTCAAGAATTTCATAGGTCTCATCAGCAGAGGGTTCGGATAAATCAATTTTTTGGAAACGTCTTGCCAGGGCATGGTCTTTTTCAAAAACACCTCGATATTCCTGATAGGTAGTCGAACCAATGCAGCGTAAATCACTGGTCGACAACGCAGGTTTAATCAGATTAGAAGCATCCATAGCACCACCTGATGCCGCCCCTGCACCAATAATGGTGTGAATTTCATCAATAAAGAGAATGGATTTGGGCTCTTTTTTCAATTGATTTAAAACGGCTTTAAGGCGCTTTTCAAAATCACCCCGGTATTTTGTGCCCGCCAGTAAAGCGCCCATATCCAGGGAGTAGATGACATTGCCTTCGAGTATTTCGGGTACTTCATCATCAATAATTTTCTTCGCCAGACCTTCTGCCAATGCCGTTTTACCAACACCTGCTTCTCCAACAAACAGTGGGTTGTTCTTTCTACGACGACATAAAATCTGAATGGTTCGGTTTATTTCTTCTTTTCGACCAATTAACGGATCAATTTTACCTTCCAATGCCCGTTCATTCAGATTAACGGCATACAAATCAAGTGGATTTTGACTGGTTTTTGCATTGGGAACTTCTGAGTTCTCAGTGTCACCAGTCTTTTCATCTTCGTCCATACCACCGTCGGCATCATCTACCTTACTGATACCATGAGAAATAAAGCTGACAATATCCAGACGAGAAACATCCTGCTTACCTAGCAGGTAAACCGCCTGAGATTCCTGTTCATTAAAAATGGCAACCAGTACATTGGCGCCATTAACTTCTTTTTTGCCGGAGGATTGTGCCTGAAAAATCGCACGCTGTAATACACGCTGAAAGCCAAGAGTGGGCTGAGTATCACGCTCATCAATTTCAGACAGCACGGGAGTGGTTTCAGTAAGGAAGATGTTCAACTCTTTTCGAAGCTGAGCAAGATCTACAGTACAGGCTTTAAGCACTTCTTCTGCAGCAGGATTATCCAGCAAAGCAAGCAACAGGTGTTCAACAGTCATAAATTCATGACGTTTTTCCCTTGCTTCTTTAAATGCAAGATTCAGTGTAAATTCGAGCTCTTTACTCAGCACTATACTTTTCCTTTATCAATTCTTTACTTACTATCTTTAGACACATCAATCAATGAACAGACTGGCCCATGCTTTACTTCCATTACTCTACTTCCCTTATTCTACTTCCATGGAACACATCAATGGGTGATTGTGTTTCTTGGAATAGTTATTTACTTGTAATGTTTTGCTTTCTGCAGTATCTCTGGTAAACAAACCACAGACACCTTTGCCGCAATTGTGAACATCCATCATAATTCGAGTGGCTTTTGCACGATCCATGGAAAAAAAGTTCTCCAAAACATGTACGACAAATTCCATCGGTGTGTAATCATCATTATTGATTATAACTCGATACATGCGCGGCTTTTTCAGCTTTGGTTTGGCTGTTTCAAGCGCAGTATCACCGACATCGTTATGGTCGCTTAAATCATCATCAGACCAATCATCTGAATTCGTTACTTTAGTCATATATATTTAAGTCTAGCTAAAACTAAAAAAAATTCTCTATTTTTTGAAAAATAATGTCACAGAGCTTCCATATTCAAAACAACTTCTCAACAAGTAGATATGACAGGAATGAAGTCTCTCAGTTATTTATGGGGTAGTTTTGCTCTTATTACAAGTGACTACACTATTATTAATTCGTTCCATCATTGCAGATTATTCCTGGGCGTATCTCGATAATCTTTTGTTCGCATGCTAAAAAATATCAATGATTAGTTGGCTTTTCTGGAATATTATCTATATTTATTATAAACTTAATAAATACTATTAAAGTGATTGCTAGGAAAGCAATATGGGTAAGTCAAAATCATCTCATAAAAAAGATGATGACAAGAAAAAAAAAGGCTTTAAGAAAAAGTCAGAAAAAAACTCTAACTCACTGAAAAGTCTGAAAGCTAATCAGAAACAATCCCCTGCGCCTGATAATAAGTCATTAAATTCACTAAAGAAAATACAAAAACAACTTGATGAAATTGTTGTCCATAGAGAAGCAGAAAATAAGCGGATTAAAGCGCTGAAAAAAACTACCTCTGTACTGAGCAAACAAACTTCAGCCTTGAGTGAACAAAACACCACCCTCAGTAAACAAGCCTCATCTATCAGCAAACAAGTTAAAAAAACTGAATCCCGGCTTTCTAAACGCGCTCTGAATAAAGATTTACAGCGAATTAAGACTTCTCTTGACAAAAAAAGCAGTCAATTTGATAAAGAAAGCAGTAAACTCTCAAAAGAAATTGCTCTGTTTAAAGATTTAACTCACCGGGTTGAGCATAAAATCCAGGTGCTCGAATCCAGACTTTTAGAAAAAGAAACATCGCCTTCAGCCGAGCAATTAGAAAGTCTGAACAAAAATAATGCGCTTTTATTTAAAAAAATCAGTTACTTTGAAGAGGAACTTAATCAATTTTCAGAGACATACATCCAGCCCGGACAATCGACTGCTGAATTTGCTGAGCAGTTAACCCTGCTAAACCAGATCATTAATCAGCTCAGTAAGAACTATGACGAACATGATACTCAAATAAAATTACTGCAAACCGATACGAGTAATATCAGAAAATCACTGCAGTTGGAAACAAGTAACTTCTCGCAAGAGAGTTTGAGCCATCAGCGTGACATCGAGAGCCATCAGCGTGTTATTGAAGATCAACAGCAGGGCATGGATATTCTCAAAGAAACAGTCACAAACCTGCAGCACAACATGGGTGAGCATCAACAGGCACTTAAAAATATTGATGCGAAAATGGCTGAGGTTCTCCCTCAAGCTGACCGGAAAGATGCGCAAAACAGTCAACAAAAAGAACAGTATCAAGCATTTGAACAGCAGTTCAAACAAGAATATCAACAAGAACTTCAGCAACTCAGTAACACCATATCAACAATTGAAAGTGCCCAGCAACAGTTGATTTCCCCTCTTGAAACACATCTTCAGGAACTGGATAAAAATATACAATCACTGCAGCAGGATATAAAGAAACAGGAAAATCAGTTTAACGAACAGCGTTCGCATGAACCGGATAAAGATACTGCTTCGATTCAATTTGATCACTTCAATGAAACTCTAAATAAGCTGTCACAACAAATTTATGATGTGACAGAGCAAGCCAATAATTTGCAGCATTCATTCAGTGAAGTTCAGGCGCAGCAAAACACTGACAATGCTCATCATGAAGAGCTTTTAAAACAATATCTGTTTCAACAGCAGCAATTAGAAAAGCACGAAAGACAATTAGCCAAACTGATTCCTATCCTTTCTCAATCCGAAGTAAATGCGCAGCAACTGGAACAAATTTCTGATTCTTTAAGCCAGTTATCCAATATTCAAAACAACCTTGCACACCTGGAAAATGATTTTCAAGCCAATTTGCTCGCTCTGGATAAGAAAGTAGACAAGGGGCATAGACAATATCAGAAAAATATTGATGAATTAGTAGGTCATCAGCGCAAAACCGCTAGTTATCAGCAGGAGCAATCAGTTTCTCTCAACCAGCTCAGTGAACAGATTAAAACTCGTAGTCTGCTTTTCGGTATCGGACTTATCTCAGTACTGGCCATCTCTACCCTGCTCTTTTTTAAACAAGAAGTATTTAATCAGGACAGTTTTAATCAGGCATCGTCAACACAAGCAAATAAACAAGCACTAATTGCACAGATAAAAACAGATATTACTAATGAAACATTCACCGAAATTAATGCGCTCACCAGACAAAACAGCAGCATTATTAATGAACAACTTGTTCAGATAAGA
>JAPVVU010000047.1 GCA_028571885.1 Gammaproteobacteria bacterium
AAGAAGAAATAGTTATGCAAATTAAAATACTAAACATAGAAGACTCTTTGAATAGAAAACTAATCAAGTTTGAATCAGCTATCACAAGCGTATAGGTACCAGGTCTTACATTGTGCAGATATTGCACAATACATGTAGGTACCTAAACTGTTGAACAAATTGTACACAATAAAAACCCATCCGCTTCAGAAGAAAGCATTAGCTGGACGCCTTCTGATATGAGCATGAATGTTTGAATCACGCAGGCGCATTACGCGCCTGCAAAGGGTTCATTTTATTGCACTGAACCCATGGAATCATTCCGGACACTATTAACAGGAATACCCGCCAGCCGGGTGACAGTATTAATAGGACCATCAGGGAACAGGGAATAGAGATATTTCAATCCCCCCTGTTTGGAATATTTTCCCTTGAGTGCATTGCTGTAATCGCCGACCTTAAGTCCTTCATCTTCATGATAATCATAAAATTTCTTTATAAAATCAATTGTTTCCCAATGTTTATCAGTTAAATGAAAACCTATTTCCTTTGCCCGTTCTTCAACTGCCTGCCGGTCAAAACTGGTATCTCTGACCATATTGACTGTGTCATACATTTTGTTTCTCCTTTTTTAGCGCTTTGCTTTCATCCACATTTCTGTCTTACCCAAATTGCTCTCTCATCCAAATAAGAAACACCAGAAAAAATAACCTAGTAATTTAATAAGGATTTAATTTAAGTATAGTAAAGTTTTTTATAAAAACAAATTTAATTGAATTTCTGCTCGATTCTGCAAATCATCCTGTGCACGTTTATAACTACCCCGGATTGCTGCGCTGCAAATGCGCATAAGGCGGTAGAGTCTGCAAGCGATTGTCCTCAGCAGCTTTGCCAATGGTAAAATGGTACAGGCTCTGAAATGTGTGCCCTTCTATACCTATCATTTCATGCACCGCATCATCAAAATAACAACCAATACCAGTGCCACGAAATCCAGCTGATTCTGCTTCCAGGTAGAGCAGTTGACCCAGAATACCTGCCTCCCAAAATAGCTGTCGGTAAACCCATGGATTACTGGCCAAATTCGATGCATAGTCGGCCAGCATAGCAAAACTCAATACTCCATCACTGGCAATATCCTGATGACAGGATAAAGTTTTTGCCGCATCTCTGGCATCGCCTGCCACCAGACGGAACAGCTGCAGATGTTCTGGACATCCTTCTGGTTTAAACCATTCATATTCTTGCTTTAAACAGGCCTGAAATTTGTTTTTTTTGTCATCACTGCGTAAGAAAAGATACAAACCCGGTTCCAGACCCTCAACCCGATGAATAAAAATTAAAAGATGGATCCTGGGTGCCCATGAGATAGCATCCCAGGGTGGTATCGCCGGACGCGGCAAAGTCAAATCTAACAGTCGATACAATAATTGTGCAGGGATACTGCCGCTGACATCAAATCCCTGTGCACTACGTCTTTGTTTGATGATGCTGCTTGCTGCCTGCTCGTCTGAAGCGAATGCAGTGAATGTTACGAGAGATTCAGGTAAAGCTGGCACTTGCCATAATTGCTCCTCTGTTGCAGCTTTTCGACAAGCCTGGGCGGCTTCGGCAATGACAGGCCAGTCATTAAGATGATGTTCTGAAAGCGTGTTGGCCTGTCCATGCCATTGACCATTTTTCGCTGCTATTGCGATTGCTTTCAATGACAAAGTATCCACAGATAACTTGCTGCACTGGCTGCTTATGAGCAGCAGCACATCTGCATGTTCACGTTCTGCCTTCCCAAAGTCAGCTTCTCGAGCTATACCTAAAATGGTTTCAATCTCTGAATCCCCTGCACCTGTCAGCACATGAGCTTGCCAACCTAAAGTCGCAGCGGCATAACGAACGGCTGCAATCGCATGTCCCACATCATGCTGACAATAACGAAAGGCACGTTCACCATATTTCCATGCTTCTCGCCAGTGGACTGAAGAGAGCCCGATAAGAAAAGAACCCTCCGGTAGTAATGGCTTCTCATTGCTGAATTGACAGCGTCTTTCAAGAAGATGGTCACGACTCAGATAATGATGTACACCATTGACAATCCCCTCACAATTGTCTGTAATAACATAGGCTTCAGTTGGGTGTAAATTACCACTGGATGGGTTACAGCGAAGTGCCCAGCGGGTATTTTCGTATTGTTTCCATGCAGAAAGACCAAAAGATAACTCCAGCAGCTGGGCAATATTTTTTAATGAGAGAGCCTGAGAAGCAATTTTTTCTGGTTGGTATAAATCGTTATATGCTGCCTGTGTTTGCTGCGCGAGTAATGGTAGTTTTAGTTTTTTGCAATCGTTAAAAGTACGAAATGGATTCGGCTGACTTTTCCAGTCCAGGCCGTCAGGACCTGCTGCATAGTGCTGAAAATGATGTTTGCTGCGTTGATGATAGGCCTGGATGGTTTGCAGCGATTTTTTCATCCTGTTGTGACTCATTTCAGCAGACGTTTTAAAAAAACACGAATTTCTTTAACTGCCTGTCTATCACCTTTTGCTTCTGCCACTGATATGCCCTTTTCATAGACTTCAATGGCTTGCTCTTTGTCTCCAGTTTCTGCTAATGCCTTGCCTAAAATTTTCCAGGCGGCAGAATATTCCGGGTCAAACTCCAGGGCCGCCTTCAAATGAGGTATAGCCTCTGAAGCCTGTCCGGATTTGAACAGTGCATTGCCCAGTCCAAAACGCAAAATGACACTGTCCTGGCCTTGAAGCAATAAATTTTTAAGTGTTTGTATATCCATATTTTTGAAATGGGGATAGAAATAGAAAAAACAATATGACAAAACACAGGGTTACAGCTGGCTGGCAAAAAAAGGGAGGGGATAGAGAGTGTGGTTAAGATTTATTTAATTCTTCCAGCCTTTCTGGTGTACCAATATCACACCAGGCGCCCTTGTAGATTTCTCCAGAGACTTGCTGCTTAGCCATGGCTATACGTAACATTGGAGCTAAAGCCTGCTTACCCGCTTTCATCGCATAAAAAAATGCCGGCGCATAGCAGGCAATGCCGCTGAAAGTGTATGCATGTTCATGCTTTTGTTCAGCCTTTTGTTCGCCAGAAAGTGGATCAATGACTTTATTCTTGTGACAATAAAAATCACCCCGGTGATTATGTTCAGGGTTATCCACTAACACTAAATGGGCCATTTCTGACGTCGCCAGGTGCTCTGCTGATGCTTTTAATTGCTCGAAAGGATAATCAGTAAACACATCAGCATTAACAACAATAAAAGGCTCATCGCCGAGTAAGTGCAGGGCATTTTTAATACCGCCGGCAGTTTCCAGTGCCTGACCTTCTCGACTATATTGTATTTTCGCCCCAAATTTTGCCCCATCACCCAGTTGGGCTTCAATTTTTTCCCCCAGCCAGGCATGGTTAATCACCAGCTCATTAATGCCCGCTTTTACTAATGCCTCAATATGATATTCAATGAGACTTTTGCCTGCTATTTGCAGCAATGGTTTGGGTATAGTATCGGTTAACGGGCGCATGCGTTCACCACGTCCTGCAGCAAGGATCATGGCTTTCATTTGGAAGAGCCTTCAGCCTGGTAAGAGCCTTCAGCTATATTAGAGCCCTCAGCTAAATGAGAGCCCTCAGCCAAACCAGAGCCCTCAGCTAAACCAAAGTCATCTGCCAACAACTTTTCAAATCGTTTGGCATAGGCTTCAGTCGCCTGAAAAGAACTTCCCTGAGGCAGCCAGAGATCAACCATCAATTCATTTCGTTTAGAGCTTGGAAAGAACTGACTCTCAACAAATCGAAAAGAATAAATTGAAGCTGAGAATAAAACTAAAGTAAAAACAATAACAGTCTTACGCCAGTTAACACACCAGGTTACTATGCTGCGAAAAAAACGATAAAATCTTTTTTGATAAATATCGGGTATTAGTTCATCTCTTTGTTTGCCAGATTTTTGTTTAGCAGCTCTTTTTGTAGAAGAATGCGGCAACAGACGATAGCCTAAAAAAGGCACAAATAATACCGCAACCAGCCAGGAAACCATCAAAGCCAGAGCAACAACAATAAAGATTGAACCCGTATATTCACTGGCTGAAGATTTGGCTAAAAAGACCGGTAAAAATCCAGCAACCGTAATAAGAGTACCGGTCAGCATAGGAAATGCCGTATGGGTATAGGCATAAACAGCCGCTTTAAAGCGATCCATGCCCTGTTCCATTTTCGAGGACATCATTTCCACTGAAATCATCGCATCATCGACCAGCAGACCCAGTGCTATAATCAGTGCACCAAGAGAAATACGCTGTAAATCAATTCCCCAAAGTTTCATACCCAGAAATGTAATGGCTAAGACCATTGGGATGGACAGAGCAACCACCATTCCGGTACGAAATCCCAGACTGAGAAAACTCACTAATAAAACAATTATCAGAGCATCTCTCAATACTGTCATAAATTCAGAAACAGATTTTTTTACAATAGCGGGCTGATCAGCAACTGTATGAATTTCAATACCAATAGGTAAGTTCGACTGAATGTCCTGTATCACTTTTTCAAGGGCTTTTCCCAATTTAAGAATATCACCACCTTTAGCCATACTCAGCGCAAGTCCAATAACCTCCTTACCCATAAAGTGCATCTTAAAATCAGGTGGATCAACATAAGTGCGATAGACGGTGGCAATATCTCCAAGACGAAATAAACGGCCATTAGAACGAATACCCACCTTACGAATTTCTTCAACAGATTCCAGACGACTGACTCGAATATAAATACGATCAGCAGTGGTATTA
This sequence comes from Gammaproteobacteria bacterium, assembly GCA_028571885.1. Lineage (GTDB taxonomy): Bacteria > Pseudomonadota > Gammaproteobacteria > GRL18 > GRL18 > GRL18. Next base: position 4,779 of record JAPVVU010000047.1, read on the forward strand.
ACGTCCCCTGCCGGTGTTAAATAATTTTGCTGAGTCAGAGTATCAAAGATTTGAGTGGGCTCCAGACCCAGTTTGGATAACTTAACATTAGAAATTTCAATATAAATTTTTTCTTCCTGTACGCCTAATAAATCTGCTTTAGCCACATCAGGCACATTGAGTAGTTTCAGACGAATGTCATCCACATAATCGCGCAATTGTGCATAGTTAAAACCATCACCGCTAATCGCATAAATAATGCCGAATGTATCGCCGAATTCATCATTGGGAAAAGGCCCCTGCACACCAAGAGGAAAAGTATGACGAATATCATCTATTTTTTTTCTCACCTGATACCAGGCATTGAGCACTTCTTCGGAGGGTGTAAAGTCTTTAAGGTTAACAAAGACCATGGATTCACCTGGTTTAGAATAACTGCTTAAATAATCAAGCCAGGGTGTTTCCTGTAATTTTTTTTCTATTCGCTCAGTGATCTGACGTTCAACTTCTAAAGCCGTTGCACCAGGCCAGAAGGTCTTAATTGCCATGATTTTAATGGTGAACTCTGGATCTTCTGCCTGACCCAGGTCACGATAGGCAAGCCCCCCAAAAAGAACCAGAACCAGCATAAAGTAAATGGTTAAAGAAGGATGACGAAGCCCCCATTCTGAGAGATTAATCATATTCACCACTGAGCTCTTTTTTGTAAACGAACTTTTTGTCCTTCATGAAGTTTATGTACACCGGCAATAACAACGATTTGCCCCTCTTTCAAGCCTGACTGGATTAACACAGAATCAAATTGATACTCAAGTATGTCAATGGGCGTTAAAAAGACCTGGGCTGTATCGGGTGAATAAATCCATACAGCTGGTTTAGTGTCCTTTTGGAAAATAGATGTTAGAGGTAATTTAACTATCATTTCCTTTTTTTTCTGAATAATGATAACCGTCGCTGTCATACCCAGTTGTGCCTCATCACCCACATCCAGCAAACTGATTTTAACGGTATAGGTTCGAGTTACCGGATCAGCGCCAGGTGAAATTTCACGAATACGTCCCTGATAATAACGATCAGGATCAATCCATAAACTGATTTTAACTTCATCAGCATGGCGAACCTCATCCAGTCGACTTTCGGCAACAGCAATAATCACCTCTTTTTCTTCGGGTAAAGCCAGCTTAACAACCGTCTGTCCCGGCACAACCACTTGTCCGACTTCCATTTCTAAAGCAGTAATGACACCGCCCTTATCGGCATAAAGATGTGTATAATCTGACTGATTACGTGTCACCTCAAGATGCGCTTCTGCCTGAGTGTATTTCGCCTTAGCAATATCGAGTAAATTGCTGTATCTAAGATGCTCAGCAGCACTGATCATTTTATCTTTATAGAGTTTTGTGTAACGTTTTAAATCCAGCTGTGCTTTTCTTTTTTCAGCTTTAGCTGCTTCGAGTGCACCACCGGCCTGCATAAGCTGCAATTTAGAATCATCGGGATCCAGTTTGGCTAACAGGGTGCCCGGTTTAACAATATCACCAACTTCAATAAATCGTTCAATAATTTTTCCGCCAATACGAAAGCCCAGTGTCATTCTGTATCGAGCTCTGATTTCCCCGGCATAAGTTGCCTGTTGCCAGTTTTCCTGTATTTTCACTTGTTGAGTTACAACAGGACGAATGACCTTTTTTGATGCTTCTTCTTTTACACAGGCGGAGAGCATCAGCATAGAAATTAAAAATGGCAAGAAAAGCAGCTGGCGATTAATTTTAATTTTTTTCATAAGGCATCTTTGCTTGTCTGAAGCAGGCCATTCATCAATAATTTAAAAACATGCCGGGCAATATAATCAACCTGATCGTGTTCCTTTTTATGACCCTTTAAAAAAACCCGAATCGGCGCCGTTTCCAGATGATAAAGAACCAGAGATAAAATTGAAATGGCACTCATATGAGGATCGCAGTCAGGATCAATTTCAGCCACCAGCATACCCAGTGCATTAAATTGTTCCTGAAAAACCTTTTCAGCAAGGTATTGCATCCGCTTTTCATCACCATCAAGCATCTCTCTTTGTAGCAAACGCCGAAATGACTCATCTTCAGAAGCAAGTTCAGTGAGTTTATAAATATAATGCTTCAGTTTGATTTCGGCAGGTGCCTGCATCTGCAGGACCTCAGCCAAAACGCTGGCTTTTAGTGAGAAGCTTTCTTTAATTGAAGCCAGATAAAGCGTCTGTTTGTTGTCAAAATGGTAATAAAGTGATGCAGGCTTAATGCCCACAGCATTGGCAATATCACGCACCGAAACATTGGCATAGCCCGACCGGGCAAACAGCTTAATGGATAGATCGATTATAGTTTGTCTGGTATTTTCTTTTATAACATGCACTTGAACCACCTAACTAACAGTTGTTAGGCATTTTGGCAAAAAAATCACCTGCTGTCAATTTACATCCGCAAAAGACCAGGCATTTACATTCATTTGAGTTTACTTAGATAGACACACTAGAGGTTATATATTATTATTATTAATATCATATAAATCATTTAAATTGTTGAATACAATGTACCAACCAGGGATAAGCTGCAAGGAACTTTATGACTGAAAAATCAAATTATTCAGATAACCGAAGCAAAGCAGCAGAATTTTTGCGCCTGGCTATTGCTTTATTGGGAAAATATCAGCTTCCTACTCATCCCCATAACTATCAAATGGCTTATGAATATGTTTCAGGAAAAAACCAGTCATTAATTGATGATTTAGATAAGTTGTTCGGACAGTCTAAATCTCTGGAAGAAAATCAGCTCCAGACGTTATATAAGCAATATTTCTTACAGGATGAGGCTTCTTTAGAGGCTATGCGTCAGGAAATAAGGCTCATCATTTCCAGTATTTTGAAAGAATTTAATTATTCAAGCGGTAAACTGTCAGATTATTCACAATCGCTCAATCGCTATGCCGATATTTTAGACAATCATCATTCATCTGCCGAGCTGTTAGAGGAAACGCACAGGGTTATCGAAGAAACCCAGGCCACTGCAAAATCCCAGCACCGCGTTGAGTTACAAATGACCAGTGTCATTGCTGAAATTGATTCCTTGCGTAAAGAACTGGAACAGGTCAAAGAAGAGTCAAAAATAGATTCATTAACCGGTATTTCTAATCGTAAAGCCTTTGATGCCGCATTAGAGCATACCATTTTAACATCCCGTGAAACTAAGAAACCATTTTGTCTGCTTCTTTTAGATATTGATCATTTTAAAACATTTAATGATACCTATGGTCATTTAGTCGGGGATAAGGTATTGCGATATGTTGCTGCGTCATTAAAGCGCAGTATCAAAGGTGGAGATTTTGTTGCTCGATTTGGCGGAGAAGAGTTCGCAATCATATTACCTGCAACCAGTATTAATGGCGGCATGATAGTGGCAGAACAAATTCGTAAAGCAGTCTCTTCTGGCACTCTGACTGACAAGGCAACAGATACCTCTTATGGCAAGACAATGATTTCTATTGGAGTCACACAATCCAGGGCCAGTGATTTAGCCAATGAGTTAGTCGATCGGGCTGATAAGGCGCTTTACCTGGCAAAAGATCGTGGCCGAAATCGCGTTGAAAAACTCTAAATAATTTGTAACTATTCAGCGTATTATTTACAATAACTTTAGCTTTTTCCAGGACTGTCCATTAATAACTTTTCACAATTTTCTGCTGACAGTGGTTTAGAATATAAAAAACCTTGTGCTATATGACAGCCTCGTTCCTGCAGAAATTTCACCTGCTCTTCATTTTCTATTCCTTCTGCAATCACTGATAAACCCAAGTTATCAGCCATTCCTATAATTGTTTCAATAATGGCTCTGTCATCAGCATCAGTCACCAGATCACAAACAAAAGAACGGTCAATTTTTAACATATCAACTGAAAAACGTTTTAAATAGGCTAGTGAAGAATATCCAGTACCAAAATCATCAATAGCAATACTGGCCCCCAGCTCTTTTATCGCATTAATTTTTTCAGCGGCAAGCTGCGGATCATCCATCAAACTACTTTCAGTGATTTCAAACTCCAGAACATTTCCTGGCAAGCCTCTGTCCACGATTACATGCCGTATCATTTCAAATGTTTCTTCACTATAGATTTGCTTCGCTGACAAATTTATTGCGATTCTCGGCAGCTTTATTCCTTTTTCTTTCCAGCTGAAAATATTTTCAATCACCCGATTAAAAATTCTGACACCTAAAGACGTGATAAGACCCGTCTCTTCAGCAACCGATATAAACTCTTGCGCAGCAACATCACCTAATGTTGGAGATGTCCATCGGCATAATGCTTCCAGCCCGACAAGCTCACCGGTTTCAATTTTATATTGAGGCTGATAATGAACATCTATCTCTTCGTTTTCGATTGCATAATGTAATTCATACTCTAACTGATAGCGGTTACTTGCTTGCTCATGAATTTCAGCGGTATAAAACTGATAATTATCACCACCCTTCTCTTTGGCATGATACATGGCAAAATCAGCATGCTTTAATAAGGTATCAGAATCTTTACCATGATCAGGGTAACCGGCAATTCCTATCGAGCCACCCAAATGAACATCACGACCTCTGACCTGAATTGGCTGTTTAATTTCATGTAAAATCCGTTTTGCTACATCAGATGCCTCACTAACTCCGTGCAGAGTCGTCAGTAACATAACAAATTCATCACCACCCAGTCTTGCTAAGGTATCGCCTTCCCGAACCAAAGCAGATAACCTGTTGGCAATAACAAGTAGTACCTCATCACCAAATTCATGACCCAGCGTATCATTTATTTTCTTAAATCGATCCAGATCCAGAAACATCAGAGCACCACATCGATTATCCCGACTTGATATTGCAATACTCTGAGCAATACGATCCTGTAATAGCCATCGGTTTGGAAGACCTGTTAATTTGTCATGATGTGCCTGATGCTTTATGGTTTTTTCACTCAGCTTGCGTTCGGTAATATCAACTAAATAACCGGCCATACCAATCGGCGTGTTATTTTCATCATATAACATCGACAACGATAAATTGGCATGAAAATCAGTACCATCTTTACGCAGCATCCGGGCTTCTGTCTCATGCGTACCATGATCTTGTAACTTGTCTATCAAGGCAGTCAATACTGACAATTCATTTTTCGGGTAAATTAAAGCAATATTACGACCCAGCATAAATTCTTCGGTATAACCGAACAACCGTTCAGCACCTTTATTCCAGCTGGTAACATTGCCCTTCAGGTCTGTTGCGACAATTGAATCTCGAACCTGATCAATCACCTGCGCCTGATATTTTAACTTTTCCAGAGTTTTCATACGTTCAGTTATATCTATAAACGTAACAACCGCACCTACAATCTTGCCCGTCTTATAAATTGGATGAGACCAGTATTCAACAGGAAAACCCGAGCCATCCTTACGCCAGTGCATGTCATTCTCTGAGTGGTCAGATGCTCCTCTAGCGGTTGCCAGTTTCACTGCACACTGATCTTTAGGGTATGGTGAGCCATCAGTGTGAGAATGATGAATCATTTCATGAATGCTTTTACCTAATATTTCATCTTCGCGTTCATAACCCAGCATTTTGAGACCAGCCGGATTAATAAAAATACACAGGCCGTTAATATCAACACCATAAATGCCTTCTGCTGTTGCTGACATCAAAAGATGCAACAGCTCTTCGTTATCCTGGCGGGCCAGTTCCGCAGTCATTCTGTCCTGATACAGTTGATGTGTCTGTACCGCTACAGCAATTTCACGAGCAATACCCTCAAGTAATAAACATTCCCGTTTTGAATAGTCATGCAGCCGGGTCTGACTGATTGTCATCAATACACCGATCGTATCATCACCAATCTGCAAGGGCACACCAATCGTTGATTTAACGTTGAAATGCTCGCACATCCTGTCACTAACACGTTCATCCCCGGCAGCATCTTTTATAGCAGCCCGTTTGCCATGCTTGTATATCCACACAGCCAGAGAAGTCTCTTCCAGAGACAAACGATAATAACCTTCCGCCGAGTATTGCTTTCCCGTCTGTGCAACACCCACCAGCTCATCACCGGATGCACTCCGTAAAATCAGGAATACCATGTCATCATTGAGCATCTCTTCACAAACCCTGAGAATGTCATCAACGACTTCGGATAATGAGGCGGCGCTACCGGAACTGCGCAGAAGCTGAGTATTGATTTCAAGAATTTCGTTATTAATACGCCAGTTTTCAATCAATTTTCGGTAATTAGTGGCCAGCACACCAAGTTCATCCGTTGATTGCGGTCTGAGTAAGTCAAGATCCTGCTCATTCAGCGAATGTTCTAAACCGCCCCAGCATTGTAAAGGCTGTATAGAAAGTGAAAAACTTCGAGCAAAAACAATACTGCCGGCAACAGCAATCAGCTGCAGAGCAAACCAGACAATAAAGGTTTCAAAGCTGAAAAAACCTGTTCGTGTCCAGTAATACTGCACCAGCATGGTATCTATTAACAATGGCACCAGCGCACCAATCATAAAAACCTTGGCCTTTATGGTAATATGCGGTTTATCCAGGCCAATTGAACCTATAACCTTACCAAACAAATCCAGTATCAGAAAAAAAATAGGTAAGCCGACAATAATCGATACTATCAAGGCGATAAGATGAATACGAAACCAGTCAACCGGCAAGGCAACAAAATCGGTATTCCACTCTGCTGAGACAATGACAGTTGATGGGGCAATTACAATATAAATTAAAAATATCGACCAGAAATGTAAAGGAAAACGCCGCATTATTTTCACGGCTTGCTCAGTACACCTCCTGTCACCCGTTTCAATAAAGCGAACAACCGGCTGTATATAACGATTGAAATACCAGATGGCGGATAACAATGTACCGACTATAAAGAGATTTTCAAGTGGCGTCATCAATATACCAAGTACCTGATCACCACTAAACATACGTATATAAAGAAGAAAAGAAAAGCCCGCAACAGGCGGCACTGTCCATGCCAAAATAATCAGATTTCGGAAGCTGGTCTTGAATGAATGAGCTGAAATTGACCCATTTTTCTGCTGCAGATCAGACTTTCGCATGAAGTTACCTTATGTAATAACATTGAGGTTTCAATGAAACCAAAAATCAACCTAAATATTTATTAGATGATTAAATATATTCATTATAGGATAAAAACTTAATGCTTCCCAAAATACTATACTATTTTCTACCCTCCTTTTTTTATTCTGACCGTTTATTGACATTCCACCTCAATAAAAAATCCAGGACTTGGTATTTTCAGCCCGCTATGAGACAAAATATTACCTGCTGTCAATTTATCCTGATTCATCATAGTTGTAACAATTATAAGCTAAACACTTTGTGATTTTAAAGCAGAAATACAAGTCATGGGATAACAGCTTGACCGCTTTTTGTTACCATAGTTTGTCCGTTTATGACCTAAACCAGCTATTGATGAAAAAAATCTTTAACAGTCTGACTTCCAGTTTGCGGTAATTTTAAAACGATGTAATTTTAATATTACGATGGCAATTAATATGTCGGTTCAGTGGTGATTGAAGACACTCAGTATCTTTGTAAAATAGGCTCTTCTCAGCAAGCGGTCAGTTGGATACAAGTCTCTTAAATGCTCATAGAGGTCATTGAGTCCCTGTATTGATGACGGCTGCCATATGCCCGAAGGGTTGTGGGTTTCAGATGTCCACTTTCTTGCGTTGCTGATATCTTCAAATATTCTAACTGAATCATTGGGTTGGAGTGATATTAATGTTTTAATGTATTCTGCAATCGATAAAAATATTTTAGAACGCCTGATAATACAAGCCACTTTAATATTTTTAGCTGATATATTGTGGCGGTTCCCG
>JAPVVU010000048.1 GCA_028571885.1 Gammaproteobacteria bacterium
AGCTCAATACCTGGCCAGTCCACTTTTTTATTATGAGAAATAATGGTGGTTAATGCAGTGGCAGTGCCCGTCAGACGCTGACCAACAGCAATACCAATTTTATTCTGGCTGTAATCAAAACCAAGAAAGGTACTGCTCAGGGGGTAATCAGGCATGAGCTAACTGACAGCCATGAGCGAACAGAAAGTCAGGCATGGCCAACATCGCCAGAAATAAGGTTAATATCAATGCCAAGTTTCATTGCGGCACTTTCCCAGCGTTTTTCAGTGGGGGTATTAAAAATTATATCGTTATCTGCAGTAACATTGAGCCAGGAATTCTCTTCCATTTCTTTTTCAATCTGACCTTTGCCCCAGCCGGCGTAACCCAGTGTGATCAGAAAATGTGAAGGACCTTCACCATTAGCAATGGCGATTAAAATATCTTTGGATGAACTCAGAGATATGTGCTCATTGATCCTTAGAGTTTGAGTCCAGGAGTCTGAAGCAGAATCATTTGAGTGCAATATAAAACCATGGCCGGTTTCCACCGGACCACCCAGATAAATCGGTATTGATGCCAGAGAATCAATTGTCAGAGGGATATCGAGTTGTGACAAGAATTCAGAAAGGGTGATGTTTGTGGGATGATTAATAGTCAAACCCATAGCGCCTTGTTCTGAATGCTGACAAATAAAACTGACGCTTTTTTCAAACATGGGATCCGCCAGGCCAGGCATGGCAATAATTAAATTATTGGTCAGGTTCATGTGCTTTTATTTTTTTCCTTTAGGTAAATGTCATACTTCTTAATAATTATCGTTAAGCCTGTGATTCTTTTTATTTGTATGAAAATCGTTTTCCTGATGTATGTGAAAACTGCCAGGTCCGGGTGATGACTAATCTGTTATTACCTTGTAATACATCTTTAGGAACGGCTGCAAATGGCGCTGCTAATTCAACAATTCGCTTGGCGGCATCATCCAGAATTTTATGACCCGATGATTTGCTGATGCGAATATTGATAATATGGCCATCAGTTGCCAGTGATACAGTGAGAATTAATTGCCCTTCTAATTTATCTCGTCTTGCCTTATCAGGATAGTTAAGATTACCAAATTTTTCAATTTTCCTTGTCCATGCTTTAAGGTACATGGCATCGGGAGTGCGTCGGGTTGATGCTGTAATATAGGTTGCTTTAGGACGTTTTGCATACATTTTGTTTTGTTCGTCCAATTCAGCTTCCATATCAACAATCTGTTGTTGCAAATCAGCGATATAGTCTGCAACTATCACGGGCGATTTTCTTGGCGCGGGTGTTTTTTTCCTGACCAGTTTTTGAGCTTTATGCTTACTGGGTTTTGGTGTGGATAATATGGATTTTTTCTCCACGATTTCAGGTACAGGTGTTGGAGCAACTTCAGGTTTATTTTCCAGGGCATTACCTTCACTGGGTGTTTCACCAGGGTTTTTGCTGGTGGGTTTGGCTTTTTCTTTGAGATTTCCACCCCCCATTTGATCAGCCTGAGCAAGAAAATCAGGATCTTCAGGTGGTTTTTCAGCTTCAGTTTTAACCAGAACAATGTCCAGAGTTTGATGACTATTAGGACTTTTAGGAGAAGAAATGGTGAATGTGATGCCGAAAATAATAGCACTGTGAAATAGCACGGTGATAAAAAAAGCAGTGATCAGGCTTTCGTTGTTGTGCAGCATCAAACGAGAGTTGCGAGATGAACCGCCTTTGTATGAAAGAGAGCGAGATGGCTGCACCACCACGTTGTTATCAACATTGTTATCAATATTGTTATGAGTATTATTAAGAACATTGCTATGAATATTGTTATGAGTATTTTTTGCCATAAAGGATCATTGATTATCGGGTTGTAACTGACTTTTTTGTATCTGCTTTCTTTTAAGCTGAGAGATTGTAAGCTGAGTAATTATACCGCTAACAATACCAAGTATCACGGCAAAAGTAATCAAAATGGGTAATAGTTTAAATAAACCGGGATGCGGGATGAAAAAATACCAGGCCATTAGGAATTGCCCGCTCATGTGGCTAATCGAAGCAATTATGGCATAGCCGATAGCGCCAGGCTGAGAGTAATTATTGTCGGATAGGCCATGTCTGGAAAAAAGCCTGAGAGTGAGATGAAATAAATAAAAAAGCTGTTGAGTCAGGATAAGACTACTCAGACTGAATAAGGCACCGGAAAGACTAAGCAAAAAAGTAGGTGATAAAAATGTGCCCAGTAATAAACTACTGATAATGACTCGAAGCAAACTGACTTGCAAAGCAGTTTTCCAACCATACATCATAAAAGTAAATAATGTCACCACATTGGCCAGGCCGGGTTTAATTCCCGGTAACGGACTGGGGAAAGCCGATTCGATAATATGAATGGTTATAGCCAGGGCGGCCAGTAAAGCCACTCTATGATCCTCATGCGTCGTGGTAAAATGCAGCTTCACTGTCCACCTGCTATGGCATCATAATCATTAAGTGTTCCCTTCAAACTAATACTTACCCTGTTGGGTAAACAGGCTGTCGTGTCTCCAGCAACAGTAAGCCAGCCATGAAAAACACAAAATTGGTTACGGCATGATGAATGTATAAAGCGCGCTTTACCCTGTTTTATTTCAATCAAACTGGGTCCAATATGACCTTGTATAGTGATGATTTTATCTTTGCTCAGGGTGTATTCTACGGGTTCATTATCTGCAAGTTGAATTAATAAGCTATCAGCTTCGCCTTGCTGAGCATTGTCAAACCAGAAAACAGCGTAAAGCCAGGCAGTGAGAAAACAGGCAGATAGTAGTATAAAAACATCGGCGGGTTTGAAAATAGCCATCTCTACCTCTAGCCTGGATTTATAAAGCACCATTCTCGGGTGCTCTATTTTACAATAACAGGCTTAATATCAGTTAATAACTCAATGCGTTCAGCCATGGCTGGTGTTAAATATATTTTATTGTCATCAGAAATCAGCATAACATACTGTACGTTCATTTTTTTGGCAATTTCAGCCCAGAGTTTTGGTCCTGCAACAAACAGAGCCGTTGAGGCTGCGTCAGCCAGAGCGGCATCTTCTGTCAGAACGGTGACAGACTGGGTGCCTACTGCTGGATAACCTGTTCTGGGATCAATTATATGATGGTAGTGCTTACCTTGAAACTCAAAAAAACGCTCATAATTGCCTGAAGTGAATAGCGTTTCATTATCGTTGAGCTCAATGGCTGCAATGATTGCTTTTTCTGACGGATTCTGAGTCTTTGCCGGGTTTTTTATACCAATTTTCCAGGCTTTGCCATTTTTTGAACCCAGCACTTTAAGATCGCCTCCGGCATTGATTAAGGCATTATCAATATGCTGATCTTTGAGAATCGACATCATTTTTTCGATAGCAACGCCCTTAGCAAAGGCGCCAAAATCAAGGACGATAGCGGCGTTATTAGTTGTAATTTTCTCATTGTTAATAAGAATATCCTGCATTTGAGGATTTTTTTCTAATAACTGTTGGATTTTTTCCGGATCAGGTATTTTGAATTGATAATTTTCATTTTCAATTTGATCAAATTGCCAGAGTTTAACGAGTTGCCCAATGGCCGGGTTAAATAGACCATTGCTTTGCTCTGATAATAATTGACTGTCCTGAATCAATTTTATGACTGACGGAGGGCTGGTAAAAGTATCAGAACTAGAAGAAGCGTCATAAAATTTTTTATTTAGCTGCCCAAGCGCTCCATTTTTCCATGGATGCCATTGAGTGTGCAGATGATCAAACTCAGAACTAATGATATCAATAGCACGTTTTGCCTGCTCTGAATTATCACTAACGATACTGATATCAATCAGGGTACCAAAGGTAAACAGTTGTTGTTGGTACAGTCCCTTAGACGGGTCCTTATTTTGACAGGCTGTTAGAAATAGAAGAAAAAAAGTAAGTAGGCAGACATTGAAATTAATGTTCAATCATTGCTCCTGATGCTTTTTTCTTAACTCCTTCTGCAACTCCTTCTGCAACTTTTTCCTCAACTCTTTCTTCAATGAAGTCCATTAATAAAGCACTGATATTCAGGTTATAAAGTGTATCCAGTTCTCTGATGCAGGTTGGGCTGGTGACATTAATCTCAGTAATATAATCGCCGATGACATCCATACCAACAAAGATAAGTCCCATGTCTTTTAATTTTTGAGAAACCTGTTCACAAAGCCAGTAGTCACGTTTTGTAAGCGGGACTCCCTGACCTTTGCCTCCTGCTGCCAGATTGCCGCGAGTCTCACCCTCAGGAGGGATTCTGGCCAGGGCATAGTTAACAGGGATACCATTAATGATTAAAATTCGTTTGTCACCTTGAGAAATTTCAGGAATAAAACGCTGTGCCATAATATATTGACTCCCATGATCAGTCATGGTTTCCAGAATGACATTGAGGTTGGGATCATTTTCTTTGATGCGAAAAATGGAATGACCGCCCATTCCCCCCAAAGGTTTTACAATAATATCTCTGTGTTGTTTTAGAAATTGTTTAAATTGCTCTTTATTTCGACTGACTAGCGTTGGAGTGGTGCAGTGAGGAAATTGGTGAGTAAATAGTTTTTCATTGGCATCACGTAATGAACGTGGTTTATTAATAATAAGAGTACCAGCCTGCTCTGCTATTTCGAGAATATAAGTGGCGTAAATATATTCCATATCAAAGGGTGGATCTTTACGCATTAAAATAACATCTAACTCTGAAAGTGATATTGCGGCGGAGCTGTTACCAAGTTCAGGACTGTTATCAAGTTCAGGACTGTTATCAAGTTCAGGACTGTTATCAGGTTCAGGACTGTTATCAGTGCCAGGCATGTCAATAAATTGATACCAGTTATCCGCATTGTCTTCCAGCCGTAAGCACTGTGTATATGCTTTAGCCTGGTTATCTTCAATGAATAAATCAGACATTTCCATATAGTAAAGGTCATAATTTCGATGTTGTGCTTCAAGCAGCATAGCGAAGCTGCTGTCTTTTTTGATATTTATGGATTGGATAGGATCCATTACGATGCCAAGTTTTAAGGTCATTTTATTCTCTTGTATTACGGTTTACTTTTTTATTATAGCGGTTTAGTGCTTTAAAAAAAGCCCGCTGTTTGGATAACTAACAATTATCGAACAGGCATTACATTGTTTAATTACTGATTTATTAGAATATCAGTAATTACTTAACTTGTGTCAGGTTAAAGCGGGTAAAGTTATCTATAAAGTCAATATTTTTTGTATGTTTGTTGTTGTTTTATAATGTGTTACACAAATTTGTTAAAATATTCATTAAAATATGTATCAGTAAGTTATGATAAAAATAATTTTTAGTTGTATTTCTAATAGTTTGAACTATGCTTTTAAACAAGTAATCTGTTTTTTTTATTAAAACCATATTAATTACAAAATTTATTGAAATTTCGTTAGTTATTGTCTAACTTTGTGTTAAACAAGTTGGCTTAATAAATCGGACATATAAATTGTTCACTTGTATTACTTACCAGTCTGCTTTGGGTATTTTTACCCCTTTGCTTTGGCAATTACAAATTTTTTGGGGAAATAAGTGGGAACTACTGATGCAAATAGTTTAGGTGGCTTGAAAGTTATGGTCATCGATGACAGTAAAACAATTCGACGTACAGCTGAAACTTTGTTGAAAAAATCAGGTTGTGAGGTTGTTACTGCAACAGATGGTTTTGAAGCGCTGTCAAAAATACTGGAACATCGTCCTAATATTATTTTTGTCGATATTATGATGCCCAGATTAGATGGTTACCAAACTTGTGCACTTATTAAGAATAACAAAATGTTCAAAGATACACCTGTTATTATGTTGTCCAGTAAAGATGGTTTGTTTGATCGTGCACGCGGTAGAATCGTGGGTTCGGAACAATATTTGACCAAGCCTTTTACTAAAGATGAACTGCTTAGTGCAATTACTAAATATGTCGGAAAAACGACTTAAATACAATTTTTTGGTTTTACTCTTTAATTTCTCCTTCTTTTTAAAAAAAATTTGTTAAAAAAGGGCTGGTTAAAGAATGACAACTTTAAAAACCGATAGTACACATAACTTATAATAATTAATGCTATAAAGAGAGATTTTTAAAATGGCGCATATTCTTGTTGTTGATGATTCACCTACAGAAACTCATATTATTTCCACCACTTTGGAAAAACAGGGGCACCGTGTTTCCGTGGCTGTTGATGGTAAAGATGGGGTAGAAAAAGCAACACAACTCAATCCGGACTTAATTCTAATGGATGTGGTCATGCCGGAGCTTAACGGTTTTCAGGCAACACGTCAGTTAACAAAACAACCTTCTACTGCTAATATTCCTGTCATAATGGTCACAACCAAAGATCAAAAAACAGATAAGATGTGGGCAGAAAGACAAGGTGCAAAAGGTTATATTACTAAACCCTTTGTAGAAGATGACTTGATTCAAGAAGTGAATCGTTTGTTGCTGGCTTAATTAAAAACTTATTTATTAGCTTATGTACCAGGAAAGAGAATGAGTTTTGAGCCGCAAAATCCACTTCAGATTATACAGCTGCTGCAACAAATGGAGGCGCACAGCAGAAATAATGCTGCACCCCTGCCTATGGAAGATGATATCAGATCCTTGTGGTCTGGTATTGGTTTTCGCATTGCTGAACACAAATTTGTTGTCCCCATGGAATTTGTTAGAGAAATCATGAAATACCCGAGGATATCTCAGGTGCCTGGTAGTAAAGAATGGGTGCGCGGCATTGCCAATATACGTGGAAATTTATTACCTGTTTTTGATCTGCAAGGTTTTCTGGGGGAAAAATTAACCCCCATCAGACGAGAAACACGCATATTATCTATTACTAAAGATAAATTAAACGCGGGTTTAATTGTAGATGAAATCTACGGAATGAAATATTTTGACCAGTTAAACTTTGATGCAAAAATGGGACATGAAGTGAAGTGGAAAAATTATTTTAAGGGTGGCTATGAGCTGGACGGTGAAAACTGGGTTGTCTTTAACATACAACAGCTTGTTGATAGTCGGGATTTTCTTAATGTAGCGAGCTAATATAAAGTGATTTGAAGCACTATGTACTTTAAAGAATATACCTTAAAGAATGTACCTTGAAAAATATTTTTAATTCAAGACACATAGTTTAAAAAAATTAAAATAAATAACATAAAATCTCTGCAAGTGATGATTTAGGAGCTGATTAAAAATGCAAGGTGAAACTACAAATAAAAAGAGCGTCTATCTGCCCTTTACACTTCTGGTCGTCTTCGTGGTTGCCATGGTCGTTGTTTATTGGATGGCCTTTACTAAGGAAAATCATGATACGCAATACCTGTCTCTTGTGGTAGAGCAACGGGTATTATCACAAGGTCTGGCAAAATCAGCGACATTAGCTGCTGCTGGTAACGAAGATGCATTTGCAACATTACGGCAATATCAGAAAGAGTTTGGTCGTAATATGGAGCAAGTGTCTGGAATTGATCTGCAAACTGGTGAAAGTGTATTGCCTGAAAGTGTCAGGAATGTCTATGACATCCTGAATAAAAGCTGGAAGGACTATAATATCCACATCAATACAATTTTGAATAGTCAGGAAACTATTCTGATTTTAACAGAAGATATTAAAGCAATTAATGAACAAATGCCTGATATGCTTAATGCCTCTAATGAAGTGTCAGAAATACTGGTTGACAGCAATGCACCTCCTCGTCAAATTTATCTGGCCACCCAGCAAATGATGTTTATTGAGCGGATCACAGGTAATATCTCAGTGATGATGTCCGGCAGTGGTGATACCGCACAAATGGCTCAACAATTTGGTTTGGATACAGCAACATTTAAGCGGGTAATGGATTCTTTGCTTCACGGCAGCAAAATGTTAGGTGTGAGTCAGATTGAAGATCCGGAAGCCTTAGAATTATTACATGAAATTGCTAAACTCTATGATGAAATTAAAACAAGAGTTGCCGATATTCTAGAGCGTTCTCCTGAAACATTTGAAATCAGCAATAGTGCCATGTCACTTTATAATAATTCTGAAATTTTATTACAGCAAATTGGTTCTCTTGCTAACACCTATCAAGAAGCTGTTGCAGATGATACCACTCTTTCTGTCACTGGAAATGTATTAGGGGGTGCAACCGTGATTATGTTTTTCATGATCGGCGCCTTATTGATTGCCCAAGAAAAACGAATCGCTCGTGAAACAGAAGAGCAGCGTAATAATGTTGAAGCTCAGAGTAATAAAAATGAAGCGGCTATTATGCGTTTACTCGATGAAATGGGTGCACTGGCCGATGGTGATTTAACCACGCATGCTACCGTAACAGAAGATATCACGGGTGCTATTGCAGACTCGATAAACTATACCATTGATGCTTTACGCAGTCTGGTCACCCAAATTAATGATACGACTGTACAAGTATCATCAGCGGCACATGAAACGCAGGCAACTGCCATGCATCTTGCTGAAGCGAGTGACCAGCAGGCTGCTCAAATTACGACAGCCAGTAGTGCGGTAAATCAAATGGCCGCATCCATTGAAGAAGTTTCATCCAATGCAAATGACCTGGCAAATGAAGCAAGTACTTCAGTTGAAATTGCTAATAAGGGCTCCATGGTTGTACAAGATGCCATTAGTGGTATGGATACTATTCGTGAGCAAATTCAGGAAACATCAAAACGGATAAAACGATTGGGTGAATCTTCCCAGGAAATTGGCGATATCGTTGAAATTATTAATGATATTTCGGAGCAAACCAACATTCTGGCGTTGAATGCGGCAATTCAGGCTGCTATGGCAGGTGATGCAGGTCGTGGTTTCGCGGTTGTTGCGGATGAAGTTCAACGCCTGGCGGAACGTTCAGGTAATGCTACCAAACAGATTGAAGCCCTGGTGAAAACGATTCAGGCTGATACCAATGAAGCAGTTATTTCCATGGAACGAAGTACTTCTGAAGTGGTACAAGGTGCGCGTCTTGCACAAAATGCGGGTGGCGCACTAGAAGAAATTGAGCATGTATCTTCCTCTCTTGCAAAATTAATTCAGGCAATTTCTGATACAACCAGACAGCAATCTATTGCAGCGGTAAGTATTTCAGATTCAATGAATGTTGTTCAGGAGATTACCACCCAGACCTCTGCCGGTACTAATGAAACGGCAGCATCTATTGGTAATCTGGCTGAGTTGGCCAATGAACTGAGACAATCGGTTGCTGGCTTTACCTTGCCTGAATAATATAATGACTTTTCTTAACAATTGTCATAATAAAATATGAAAAAAGTAACGCTATGTCAGTTTTAGAGGGATTTCTGAGTAAATGGCTGTATTAAACGGTCCCCTGTCATGTTTTGAACAAATGGATGATGTTCAATTTACTCATTGGACATCTTTGCTTGAAGAACGAACAGGGATGCATTTACCGAAGGAAAGACGTTCATTTCTTGAGACCAGTTTAGGACTGAGGATGAAAGAAATAGGTATTCAAGATTTTTCCGCCTATTACCATCATCTGCAATCAGAAAAGAATGGAGAAAGAGAATGGTTAACTCTGGTTGACCGTTTAACGGTACATGAAACCCGTTTTTTTCGCCATGAACCATCACTGGAATTTCTTGAGGAAGTGATATTACCCAGAATTTTTGAGTCTGAACCAGAGAGAAAAAAAATACAAATCTGGAGTGCAGGCTGTTCGACGGGAGAAGAAGCTTATACTCTGGGCATGATTGCGACTCAGTTTATAAAAAAATTATCCAAACACTGTTATCTTGCTGTGACTGGAATGGATATTAGTATACCTGCTTTAGTCACAGCACGAAAAGCAGTTTATGAACAATATAAAGTCCGCCATGTTCCTGAACGATACCTGGAACATTATTTTGTAGAACAGGACAATGGCCGTTACCAGATTATTGATACACTAAAAAAACGGGTTTGTTTTGTTCCGTTTAATATTATTGATATGAAAAAAACACTTCTGGAACCTATGGATATTATATTTTGCCAGAATGTGTTGATTTATTTTAATCGTGACAGGCGTAAACAAATAATCCATCAACTGGTTCAGCGGTTAAGACCTGGTGGGTTTTTAGTATTAGGTGCGGGAGAGTCTTTAAGCAATCCTCACTCTGAGCTGGAAAAGGTTGATTTTCCAAACTCATTAGCTTTTTTTAAAAAATTGAATGAGTAGCAGTTACTGGACAATACAATGAAGCATAGGCTGATGGCTCACGCGGGCTAATGGCTCATGTAGGCTAAGGGCTTATGGTAGGCTAAGGGCTTTTGAACAATAACTATAAAAAAAAGATATTATCAGCCCGGGACTGACACCTGAATGATATATCAAAGAATAAGACTGTGGAGTAAAAATGGCGACCGATTTTGAACATGGCGGCCTTAAATGGGTAATTGATGAGATTTATGATACCCTCAAACAGGCTCGTGTGCATTTTGAATCCTTTGTTGAGGATGAAGAGGATAATTCTCAGTTACAATTTTGCACGACCTATTTACATCAGGTTGCTGGTAGTCTAAATATGCTTGAACTTGGCGGAGCAACTTTGCTTGCCGAAGAAATGGAATTGCTTTCACAAGCAATTTACGATGATAAAATTACTCGGCGTGAGGACAGTTTTGAAGTGCTCATGAGAGCACTAATTCAACTGCCTGACTATCTTGAGCGTTTAGAGCGTGGTGCTCGTGATCTTCCTATGGTTCTCCTGCCATTATTAAATGATCTGCGTGCAACTCGAGGAGAAAAATTACTGACTGAGGGGGCTGTTTTTTCTGCCAACCTTACGCTTGATAATATTAAACCTGAGCCTGACAATGGCATTGAACCGAGTCAATTAGCCAAAAAAATCCGCCATCATTATCATCTGGGCCTTTTGGGCTGGTATCGTGATAGTGGGAGCATTTCTAGTATTAATAAAGTCAAAAAAGTTGTTTTTAAACTAAAAGAAAGTGTAAAAACGCCGACTTTCTATCAACTTTTCAGTTTGTTGGAAGCTTTTATTGAAGGATTAATGAATAGAAGTATTGATTCCAGTGCCTCTACTAAACTTTTATTAGGTCAAGCTGACCGTTATATTAAGCAGATCATTGATTCAGGTGAACTAACAGATTTTTATACCAGTAATGATGAACTGGAACTTCAGAGTTTTAAGAAAAATTTACTGTTTTATATTGCCCACAGTGACAGTGCTGGTGATATTGATGGCTCAGCAATCAATTTGATCAAATCATTCTATAATCTTGCTGATATTATTCCTGATGAAAATGAGCTTGAAGATGCCCGGGCCAGCATGGGTGGTGCCAATGCTGATTTAATGGAAACTGTGACAGGTGTTATTTTAAGTGATTTGGCTACTGTTAAAGAACAATTAGATGTATTTGTTCGTAATGTCAGCGAACTTTCAGATGAAGGTTCTTCATCTGCTGCAGGCTCTTCACTTGCTGAAGGCTCTGCACTCGCTGAGGGCTCAGAACATAGAGAAAGTCTGCAGGTCATTATTGCTACAATGACACAAATTTCAGATACTCTCGCCATGTTGGGAAAAAATGTACCCAGAGGTGTATTACAAGAAAAAATTGAGTTACTTAAGTCAATGCTTGAAGCAGATCAGCTGCTTGAACGTACGATGTTAATGGATGTTGCAAGTGCTCTTTTATATGTTGAATCTGCCGTATCAGAAATGGGTCAAGGTGGATTGTTTACCCATACAGAGGAAGATGAGGAGGTTGATCTGTCAAAAATTGAGATGACAGCTCAAGAAAAAAATGAACTCCTTGTTAGTGTAATTGATGAATCTAAAAAAGAATTATTAAAAGCAAAAGAAGGCATTGTTTCACTGATTGATACTTTTGCTAATAATGTCCAAAACCAAGAACAAAATGAACAGAGTATCAGTTTAGTCGACACCAGTTTACAGTCTATTGGCGGTGTTCTGGATATATTGAATAAAGAACAGGGTGCGCAGATAGTAAAAGACTGTGCTGGTTTTGTTGTTAATAATATGGTCACTGATGATATTTTGGCTTCAGAAGATGAGCTGCAGCACCTGGCTGATACCATTACTGCTCTCGAATATTATCTTGATGCTATTGCTGAAAATCAGCAAGACCTTTCCATTATTGAAAGTGTTGCACAGTCAGGCGTTGATCAATTATTAGGTCGAGAGAATGATGTACCAGGCTATGACTCCAAACTGAGTGAAGCATTGGCCGTTTGGATGGAGGATGTTTCAGCATCAGCTTCAAGAGAAAATCTACTTAATGCTGTTATCTCTGTGGCTGAACAGGTTAAGTTACTGCAAAACGAAAAAGCAGAAGAAATTGCCCATCAGATGAAATCAATGATTAGCCTTGTTGGCAATAATCAAAATTCACTTAATGATGATATTTCCAGTACATTACGCTGGGCTACAGAAACAATTAATCGAATTATTTGCAATGCTACTGAATTAAAAGAAAGTGACATTGCAAGCAGTGAAAAAAAAACAATAGAGAATGTTGATTCTTTAAAAGATTCAGAAACTCAACAAACAATTCAAGATGACTCTTTATCCGCTGATGACTCTTTAACCGTTG
>JAPVVU010000049.1 GCA_028571885.1 Gammaproteobacteria bacterium
CGAGCTGTTTCAGCCAGGTTTAACTGTTTTGATTGTGCTTCAGCTTTTTTACGTGCGGCATCAACTTCGGGTGTAGTAGGGATCACTTCATCGCGACGATCAGCCTGAGTTGCCGGACTTTTAGTTATTGGGCTTTGAGTTTTGGCCTGCTTCTTTTTTAAGTCTTCATCTTTTTTGTTTTGAGCGTTTGATTTTTCTGTTTTTTCTTTAGCTTTTTTGTTAACTTTCTTCGGCCCGGAGTTAGAATCAGGGGCGATATCTGCTTCACCGATACCATTTTCAATGATAGAACAATTGTAACCCTGCTGGATAAACAAAAAAGCGCCGGCGATACTTCGATTTTCATGACCAGAATAAAGAATATAGTGTTTATCGGCTGACAATTTATCCAGTTGTGTGCGTATCAGATTGATAGGAATATTAATACTGTCAGCGAGTCCATTAGCGGCAAATTCACTCTCATTTCTGACATCAACGAGTTGCATCTTTGTCTTGTCATTAGAGGCTATTTCATCTTGTTTAACACGGTGGATCAGTGGTACAACCAGCAGATCAATAAAATCTTTTTTATCCAGAGACAGGATCACCCCATCTGTTTTCATGGTGACACTGGCACCACGAATACCTCCCGTGATCAGTGCTTCTTCACCAAATCCATCACCGAGGCGTAATTCGGCCAGAGTGACTTCTTCCCCGGTATTTGGGTTGGATTTGGTCACCAGGCAGCGACCCTGTTGAATAATATAAAACTTATCATCGTTGGCATCATTTTCTTTGACGACAGTTGAACCCTGAGCCAAAGGTGTTTCAACCAGGCGCATCATCAGTGCCTGAATATTGGCTGCAGGTATTTGTAAAAAGGCATTGGATTGCAGGAAGCGGGTCATCCAGTCTTCGTCTTCATCGTCCAGTTCAGAGACTTCTATGCTGGACGGCGCATTCCAGTTAAGTAGAATATCCAGCAGATCCCGGTCGATAATTAAAATACTGATGTCGGTCTTGGCTTTGACTGACGCGGGACGGGGGATTGCATTGGCAAGTGCCGTTTTAGCCTCATCTGATTTGGCTTGAATAAGCTGTTTTGTGCCATCTGCCTGTTTGAGTTGAACAGTGCCGGAGAGCAGGTAAACGGTCCATTTATCCTTGTCGCCCAATTTAAAAAGCATTCGCCCGGCAGGAATCTTCTGAACAGCTGATTTGTCAATAACTTCCTGAACTTTATCAACACTCAGTGAATCTAAGGGTTTGAATTTTTTTATAACATTAACATCGAGATTAGGCGCGGCAGCCATTTACTTACTCCGATTACCAGTCTATCTAAGGGATGGTTTTATTGTTTTCAACCCTTGATTTATCCTAAATGCAGACTGACTGCTGTTTTACAGTCATTGTTTTAGTCGCACCCAGAATTTAGTTTGTTTGAGGTCTATCCTTACAAGTCTAGCAGAAACAGACCAAAAGCAAACAATGAAGTCATATTTTTTTGAACCAGTTCGGTTATAATCTCTTTTCAGAGTAAAAACGAACGTTTAAATTGTAATAAATATGAACCAGAACACACCTTTTAATAGCTATAAACAACAGCATGTGTATTTGCTTAGTCAAATAAAACAATGTTATTTATTTGAACGTTATCCCCTCAAAAAACAACTGGATAAAGTCTTCAGGCTGCTAAAAAAACTTCCCGGCAAACATCATAACGGATTAAAGCAAAAGCAGGGTGAAAATAAAAACAGCCCGGATGTACAGCTTATTCGACAGCTGAATGAGCTTTTAAAAAGCTGTGAAGAAAAAATTAAACGATCCATTGCAAAAGTTGAACAGCGCAGGCAGGCATTGCCTAAGCCAAAGTTTCCAAATGAGTTACCTGTTTCACAAAAATTGCTGGAAATACAAAACCTGTTAGCAAAACATCAGGTCATTATTGTTGCCGGTGAAACGGGATCTGGAAAAACAACTCAGTTACCTAAAATTGCTTTAACCGTTGGGCGAGGAGTGATGGGGCAAATTGCTCATACTCAACCGCGTCGTCTGGCGGCCAGAAGCGTGGCCAGTCGTATTGCCCAGGAACTGAACACGCCTCTGGGTGAAAAAGTTGGTTTTAAAGTGCGTTTCAGTGATAAAAGCCGTGAAGAAACTTATGTCAAACTAATGACAGATGGTATTTTGCTGGCGGAGACTCAGACCGATCGCTTCTTAAATCGCTATGATACGATAATTATTGATGAAGCCCATGAACGCAGTCTGAATATTGATTTTTTATTAGGTTATATCAAGCAATTGCTGCCGCGACGTCCTGATCTCAAAGTCATCATCACCTCTGCCACCATTGATACCGATCGATTTTCCCAATTTTTTAATAATGCGCCAGTGATTGAAGTCTCGGGAAGAACCTATCCTGTTGAAGTCCGTTATAATTCTCTGCAGGAAGATGGCGATATGGTGGAAGGCATTTTGGCTGCGGTGGATGAACTGGCTCTGGAAACTGAGGGCGATATTCTGGTTTTTTTGTCTGGTGAGAGAGAAATTCGCGAGTCAGCAGAAGCCTTACGCAAACATCATCCACTATCTAAGGGGCTAAAGGCGCCTACTGAAATATTACCGCTTTATGCGCGTCTGTCACCGGGAGAGCAAAGCCGAATTTTTTCAGCTCATAGCGGCAGACGTATTGTGCTGGCAACCAATGTGGCAGAAACCTCTCTGACCGTACCCGGTATTCGCTACGTTATTGATACGGGCCTTGCCCGCATTAGCCGTTATAGTGTTCGCCATAAAATTCAGCGTTTGCCGATTGAAAAAGTGTCGCAGGCATCAGCGCGTCAGCGTAGCGGCCGTTGCGGCCGGGTCAGTGATGGTATCGCCATACGTCTCTATAGTGAGCAGGATCATGACCAGCGTCCCGGTTATACAGAGCCTGAATTGCTGAGAACGAATCTGGCCCAGGTTATTTTACAAATGTTGTCTCTGAAACTGGGTGACATTAAAGCCTTTCCTTTTTTAGAAAAACCTTCAGCAAAACAAATAAATGATGGTTTTCTTCTCTTAGAACAACTGGGGGCCATCAATTCAGCGCGTCAATTAACTGCCATTGGCCGTTCTATAGCCAAACTTTCCGTTGATCCTAAAATCGGTCGGGTGATTATTGCGGCTGAGCAGCAAAATGTTCTTTCAGAAGTGTTGATTATAGCCTCTGCGTTAAGCTCTCAGGATCCAAGGGAAAGACCCTCAGATAAGCAGCAGGCAGCGGATGAAAAACATGCGCATTATGCCAGTAAGCGCTCAGATTTTATCACTTTTTTGAATTTATGGGTGACTTATGAAGCACAGCGCAAGCACCTGACGCAAAATAAGTTGCGTAAATATTGTAAAGCCAACTTCCTGTCATTTATGCGTATGCGTGAATGGCGAGAGCTTTATCAACAACTGTTTACTCAGACCAGGGAATTGGGGTTTCGTTTTAATGACCTGCCTTCTCTGATCCCATGCATGACAGCTGAACAAGCGGGTGAGAATGAAGATAAGCTGGATTATGCATCGATACATCAGTCTCTTTTGACGGGCTTCCTGGGTAATATTGGTTCCAAAGAAGATAAAAATGTTTATCTGGGTGCCCGAAATATGCGCTTTGGTATTTTTCCGGGTTCGCGACTTTATAAACGTAAACCTAAATGGCTAATGGCTGCCGAAATTGTCGAAACTTCGGCTGTTTATGCCCGAACTGTGGCTGGTATCGAGCCTGTCTGGCTGGAGCAGCAGGCCCGGCACCTGCTGAAGCATCACTATTATGAACCCTTTTGGGAGGAAAAATCAGGACAGGTCTCAGCCTGGAGTAAAGTCAGTCTGTATGGGCTGGTAATTAATGCTAAAAAGAAAGTGAACTATGGCCCCATTGATCCCGAAGTATCTCAGGAAATTTTTATCAGGGATGCATTGGTCACGGGTGAATATAAAGATCAAAATCGAAAAACACCGCGTTTTATAAAATATAATCTTGCCCTGATTAATGAGCTGGAACATCTGGAGCATAAATCACGGCGTAAAGATTTATTGGTAGATGACTTGGCCATTTTTGAGTTTTATCAGCAACGCATTCATCACTCTCTGATACAAAATAAAGAAGACTTGATCTATACCCGAGCTGCGTTTGAGCAATGGCGAAAAAAGATTGAAAAAAATGAGCCGGAATATTTATTCTTAAAGCAATCAGATTTGCTTAAAAAAGATGCTGATCATATTTCAGATGAATTATATCCACCGACGATTATGAACCGGGAATTACAATTACCCCTTGAATACCATTTTTTACCCGGGCATGAACTTGATGGTGTGACGGTTGTTTTCCCTTTGACAATTATTAATCAGCTCGATGAAGATATTTTTGACTGGCTGGTGCCTGGTTTAATTCGAGAAAAAATAACACTACTGCTGCGTGCGCTGCCCAAAGTGATCCGCAAGCAATTTGTGCCTGTGCCGGATACTGTGACGGCATTTCTTGAACAGAATCAATATGGAGAAGGTAAACTGATTGAGCAATTGCTTGAATTTTTAAAGTCTAAGCTATCTTATACTCTGTCTAATCAACTTGAACATGAAATGGGCAGGGATGCTCATGCTGATTCTGAAAGCTCTGGTTTTGAAAGCTCTGGTTCTGGATACTCGGGTTTACTAGAGAAAGTCCCGGAGCATTTAAAAATGAATTTTAAAATCCTTGATAAGGAAGGGCATGAGCTGGACAGTAGTCGGAACTTATCTATCCTAAAGCAACGCTGGAGTGAAAAAGCGCTGGAGCAACTGGAAAAAACGGCTGATGGCTTTGACGGTATTGATGATTCAATTGAACGCCAGGATATTTTAAGCTGGGACTTTGAGGCCTTACCAGAACAGTTGATACTTGAGCGTCATGGTATGACGATGACACTCTATCCTGCACTACAGGATAGAGGAGAGAGTGTTGCGATAAAACTTTATGATCAGCAAAAAATTGCTAAGGACAATCATGGGCAGGGGATTTTTAGATTATTAAAACTGCTGTTGAATAAGGAATTAAGTCGCTTACAAAAACAATTACCTTATATTGATAAAGCCTGCCTTTTGTTTACACCTTATGGTTCCTGTACTGTTTTAAAGCAGGATATAGTGAATGGAATTTTGCTTAATAGTATTCGTGATGCCGTGAAAAAAGATGCGCAGGGTAGTATAAAAATCAGTGAAATTCGCAACAGAGAAACTTTTGAACAACTACTCCTGTCGGTTAAAAGTTCCCTTGAACAAAATAAAATGGATGTGAGTCAGGCTGTTCTTAATGTACTACAGGCCAATCAAATATTAGCTAAGGCGCTTAAAGGAAACATTCCTTTTAACTTAGTTAATACCTTAGCTGATATTAAAAGTCAGCAGAGTCGATTAATTTATACCGGTTTTATTGCACAGACTCCCTTAATCTGGCTAAAACGCCTGCCTCGATATTTTAAAGGAATGATGACTCGGCTTGAGAAAGCAAAAAGTGATCCGCGACGCGATGCACTGAATCAAATGCAGATCACGCCGCTTTGGGAAAAGTATGAAAAAAAGCATCAGCTTTTAAAGGAAGATAAAAATACACCGGAAGTATTATTTTTTGCCGAAGCACAGTTAGAAGAATACCGCTGGTTGATTGAAGAATTGAGAATTTCATTATTTGCACAAGAGTTGAAAACGGCACAACCCGTGTCAGTAAAACGGCTGGAAAAGAGATGGAAAGAGAGTGTTCAGAGCTAAGCGTTCAGTGTTCAGAAAAATCAAGAGAAAAAACGATTAACAATAAGCATAAACTTTCTTTTGATTTTTCTGAACGCTGAACGCTGAACGCTGAACGCTTAGTGCTTAACGCTTGTTTTTTAAGATACGGTGACGGCTTTCTTGGCCAACTTAAAACAATCATCTTGCCAAATACATGCAGATTGATCGCAGTAGTCATTTGAGGCAGAAGCAAAGCAGTCAAAATTACCTTCAGTTGCCTGTATTTGTTTGACTAATAAAGTTTTGTTTAGCTTTCCAGTTTTCAAGCCATTTTGTAGAGCGATTTTTCTGATGTCTTGCATTTTCATTTAAGGTGTTCCTTCTAGAGTAAATTGACTAATCCATTAATAATAAGGGCTAGTTTTTTTGTTGATGTTTTTTAATAAAGCGATTTTAGTATAAAATATTTTAAATTCAATAAAAAAATGAAAAAAATGTAAAATAAGTAGATATAAGATCAATTAAATAGTTCAAGGTGTATCAAATGAATGAAATTCGTTTTCGACTTGAAATTAGTGCTCAAGAATATCTTCGTTATTATCAGGGGGAAGTGGATTTTGTGAGAGTAACGATTGCAGGAGGACAGACTATTCAGTTTCCAGCTAATACGCTGCAAAAACATGTTGATCAATCTGGCGTGAATGGCAGTTTTAGAATTGTTTTTGATGATAATAATAAAATGATCAGCATGGAACGTGTGACGAACTAATGCCTTTACTTAAATTTTTTTCAGCAGCGACTCGACTTAGATTTTACCCGCCTTTTTGGCTAATGGGACTTAAAGTATTACAGATGGATCCGCTTTGGCGAGCAGTTCATATCAAATTGCCTTTAACGCGTTTATCTAAAAATCCGGGTGGAGGGATGTTTGGTGGCTTTCAAGCTTCCCTGGCAGATCCAATTGCTGCTTTGGCCTGTTTAAAATCATTTCCTGGTTGTGAGGTATGGACCCGAAACTTACAATTAAATTTTATTCGTGAAGGACGAACGGATTTGGAACTTCGTTTTGAATTTACTGATGAACAGCTGGCTGATATTAGACAGGAAATACAGCAAAAAGGACGATCCAATCCTGTTTTTGAGTATGGTTTTTACGATCAGGATGAGCAATTATGTACGAAAATTACCTGTCGGGTTGCCATAAGACCTGAAGGTTATGTGCCGCAAACAAGGAAAATTAAGGACTAATGGTATACACTTATTATCAGGCGTCATCGAATCAGGTATAAAACAATGAGAAAAACACCTTCAATTTCAAACGATCCAATGTATCAACTTCTCAGAGAGGGAAAGATTGATGAATTTAATACAAAAAAACAGTCAGGAGAATATTGTAATTTAAAATGTTGTGATTTTCGTTCGCTTGATTTGAAAGGTATTGATGCGGTCGGGCTGGATTTCAGAGGTGCTTATTTTAGAATGTCCGATCTGAGAGGTATTGATTTCAGGGGCTCATTATTAGATGGGGCCAGTATCAATGGTGCCAAAATATCAGGTACTTATTTTCCAGTAGAAATTTCAGCACAGGAAATTCTTCTTTCACTTGAGCATGGTACTCGTATACGTGTGGTGCGCGAGAGCAAAGAGAATGAATGAATTACCCGGACTAGATATAAGTTAGATATAAGTATGAATATCAGACTGCCTGCTGATGGGCATGTGATGTGGCGTATTGGTGAAGAGTATGGGTGATATTTTTATTGGCCTCATTTCTAAACATAACACCAATACCTTTATCACTATTGTGAATGATTGTTGCTTGAATGTTTATCGGTGATTTTGATAATTCAGGTAAGCTGAGAGTGAGTTCAATCTCGGCATAATTGCACAGAGAGATGGCTGCTGTTTCAATAAACATACCATTATGGCTAATGTTAATAGCCTTTCCACGTAACAGCCCAAAAGCAGGGTAGCTTATAACAAGATCAACTGAAGAAGGTTTTCTGTCATTCCAACGTTTATTCATAATGATGCCCCTCTCTATGGATAGAGAATAATGTAAGAAAAAATAAAAATATAGGGGGGCGTTTGTTTTTTGCCTTCCCTGGGATTTGTTCCCGGGATAGAATCAGGTGATTTCATATACAAAAAGAAAGGCAATATAACTGACATGTATTTATTATTTGGTGTCAATTCTATTGCCTTAGAGCTATTCTCTTGTTACAAGAGATAGCATCCTCCCCCATCACTCACTTTCTATCCTTAGAAAAAAAATATCTTAATAATTTTTTATTGATATTCTTAATTTTAACGCAACTATTTTAACGCAACTATATTGCTGTATCAGAGTGTTATATTCCCCTCTTTCCCGGGGATTAAGCAATCCATTTGCTTCGATAGGTATACTTTACCGAATAGTTGGCCTGGAGATAATTGGGAATGTTGCAGTAAAATTGCGGGTAAACCCTGATTATTGTATTTATATATAATAAATACAATAAATTAGGCGTGATTTTATCTTATTAACGTCTGGGCTTATTCGATTTTATGAGAGATGTATCTCATAAACTATCGATAAAAAGAAATTAAGAAATAATGACAAATTCCATAAACCAAATTATATAAAACATAGAGCAGGGCGGATAAGTTGCGTCCCTGTTCGAATTTAATAGAAATTCATTATCGAACAGGGGAGGGGGTAAATTACCTGGAATTTAAGCAGGGTGGGGAGATAGGGATTTAAAAAGTAGTATTATTCTTGCTGGCCTGGATAGTGGTTTTAACTAATTGAGCAACAGAACTGGCTTCCATTTTTTCCATCATTCGGGCACGGTGAACTTCAACCGTTTTAATACTGACATTAAGCTCATGAGCAATGACTTTATTCGGTTTGCCTTCAGTGACCCGCATCATTACTTCATGTTCTCTTGGTGTGAGAGATGCGATGCGTTTATCAATGGATTCATTTTCAATCAAAGATTCCATGGCTTCACTATTATTTTTAAGTCCTCTTTGTACGGCGTCGAGAAGCAGCTGATCATTAAATGGTTTTTCAATGAAGTCGAATGCACCGCGTTTTAGAGCACGAACCGCCATAGGTACATCACCATGGCCGGTAATAAAGATCAGAGGTAATGATATGCCTCTGTTTTTCATTTCTTCCTGGGCTTCCAGGCCGCTCATGCCCGGCATTCTAACATCCATGACAATACAGCCGGGTTCATTGTTATAGTTTTCCAAAAACTCATCGGCACAAGTGAAGGTTGTGACTTTCAGACCAATTGATTCAATTAGCCAGGCAGTTGACTGTCTGACGGCTTCATCATCATCTACAATAAAAACGATGGCATCATTACTCATTATTAGTATTTCCTGGTTGTTCTTCTGTAATAGGCAATGTTAAACAAAACCTTGCACCCTGTTCGGTGTTATTTTCAGCGTATAATTTACCATCATGAGCCTCAATTATTGAGCTGCTGATAGATAAACCCATTCCCATACCGCTGGTTTTGGTTGTGAAAAAGGGATTAAAAATTCGTTTGAGCTTATCTTCACTGATTCCGTGGCCACTGTCAATAACACATAATTCGATAACCTTATGACTGGCGTGTCTGGTAGAAACAATTATAGCGGGTTTCTCAACGTCAGACATTGCCTCGATAGCATTTTTTAGCAGATTGATAAGCACCTGCTCAATTTGAATAATATCGACCAGAACAGGCGGTAGATCTTCCTCAAGATCAAGTATCAGGCTCACTTGTTTGTTTTTTAACTGAGTATCAAGGAATCCTGTGACTTCATGGACAATTTGATTTATTTCACTATAGGTCTTATGTGACTCACCTTTACGCACAAAACTTCGTAAACGGCGAATAATACCGCCAGCACGATCAGCCTGTTGTGCTGTTAATTGTAAGGCATTAACAATGGCATCGAGATCAGCATTTCCCATAGTGATGCGGCGGATACAGCCCTGGACATAGGTATGTATTGCAGATAGCGGCTGATTCAATTCATGAGCCAGTCCAGAAGCCATTTCACCCATGGTACTGAGTCTTGCAACGTGTGCTAATTCAGCCTGATGAGTCAGTGCCTGTTCCTGAGCATGCTGCCGTTCTTTGATTTCCTGCTCCAAAGACTCTTTTGATGCGGTGAGTTTATTATTCAGATCTCTCGATGAACGTAGGTACAAAATCAGGATAACCACTAAAAAACAAATGATGATAAAGCTGACCCAATACTGTATTTTTTGGGAAAAACTACTTGGCTCATCATTGTTTTCCTGTTCAAGATGTCCAGGGAAAAAGAATAATTCATTTAAGGCAGTGTAATTTTCTGCAATGTCCCAGTAATATTGGGGAGAAAAATAGGCACTTGAGTCATTGGATTCATTGTTATGCTGATTAAGTAAGAGCGTAACAACCTGACGGGCTAAATTATTATCAATAAACCAGGCTTTTGAAAGCGGCCATTCGGGTATTAAAACAGAACTGTGTAAAAAAGGCGCTTTCCAGCCACGGCGAGGATTAATCAGTCTTAGTTCTTCCATCGTCTCGTGAGTGAAATGTTTAGCAATTAGACCAGATTTAGAGATGATGGCATCCACAGCACCTGATTGTAATAAGGTTAATGACGTGCTCATGTCTGTAATAGGTTCGAGAGTGATATTAGTTTTTGCAATTAGCCCATGTTTAAACAAGAACTTTTCCAAAAACAGCCATGATATTGATGAATTCTCATCGATGACACCAATTTTTTTATCTTTTAAATCCTGCAGCCGGGTAATATTGGAATTATTGTTCAAAGTATGGATAGACAGGCCTTCAGAGGTGACAAAACTGCCAGAATATTGTTCAGTTCGAGTAATTAGATGTAAAAGTCCATATTGATTTTCTAATAAGACATAGTCAATCGCATCGCAAATAACAAAGTCCAGTTCATCATCAGCTAAGGCGTTGTTTAATTGTTCCGTGTTTAAAAACAGGGGAGTAAAATGATATTTAGGGTGACTGTTTAACCGATCAAAAGTAAATTGCCAGGGGGTATTCTTTATAGAATCCTGAGATGTTTGACTCAATATTCCAATGGTAATATTCTGCTTTTCTGAAGTAGTTTGTTGTTGAAAAGCCGCTTTAGAATCAGTATTTTCTTTAATAGAAACTTCAGAAACTTCAGAAACTTCAGAAACTTCAGAAACTTCAGAAACTTCAGAAACAGGAGGGACGGCATGAAGAGGTAGTGCGAACAGAGCACTTAAACTGATGAAAATAAATAGTGCTGGAGCCTTTAGCCGGTGAACAGCTTTTAGGCAAAAAAGAGCGCTTAAGCTTATTAATGCTCTGATTCTTGTTAGTATTACAGTCAAAAATTGTTCCTTTTCAGGTGTGATTAAGCTATATCACTCTCCGTGTCCTGAATTGATGTGGATCCTGGCTAGTTAACGATAACATAACGTTTAATGTCTGAAAGGTAAAGACCTGCTTCTTAACTGGTATGTAAAATAATAGAAATGCCTTATTTCATACAAAATAAGGCACAGAGATGAAGTAAACCATGACCCTGCATCATGCCGGATTAAACGAAGAAGGTCTCATGGAATTGATAAATGACAAATTTTATCAATTCTTAAGACTTGTTTTCCAGGGCTTTGGTATCATGACTGAGTATTTCTACCAGTTTATTTGAGAGTTCTTTGGGTTCAAATTTGGCTACATATGCATCCGCACCGACGCCTCGCCCCAATGACATATTGGCATCAGCAGATAAAGATGAATGCATAATGACAGGAATACCTTCAAAGCGGGGATCATTTTTAATATGCTTGGTTAGTACATAGCCATCCATTTCAGGCATTTCAACGTCGGTTAAAATAGCTTGAATATAATCTTTAACAGGCAGACCTGTTGTTTCTGCACGAGTAGCAATCTCTTTGAGTTTGTTCCAGGCTTCAGCACCGTTTATCGCACTGACGTGTGCAACGCCCATATGGTCAAGGGTACGCTCAATCTGTGAGCGGGCAACAGAGGAGTCATCGGCGTACATAATGGTATACCCTTGATTTTCCAACGTTGTAATGTCTTCATAATAGGCATCTTCCTGGGCAAAATGAGCGGTTTCAGCTAACACTTTTTCAACATCCAGAATCATAGCGATTCGGCCATCCTGCAACTCAGTAACAGCAGTCACCAGCCCGCCAAGACGATCGGACATCATTGGCGGCGGCACCTTAATATCATTCCATTGTAAACGCAGAATGTTTTCGACAGAATGCACTAGAAAGCCCTGCATGTGTTTATTGTACTCAGTTACAATAAGAATCTGAGGTTCATCAGAGATATTGAGGCCGCAAAATTTGGGCAAATTGACCACGGGTACCATAGTGCCCCGAAGACTGGTCATACCTTCGACAGAATCAGGCATATCAGGCGCATGAGTTATATCCGGAACCTGCATGACTTCTCGAACTTTAAAAACATTAATACCATAAACTTCCTGTCTTTCTGTTGAATCATCTTTGCCCAGGCTGAATAATAAAACTTCAAGCCTGTTTGTCCCGGCAAGATTGGTACGTTC
>JAPVVU010000050.1 GCA_028571885.1 Gammaproteobacteria bacterium
ATCTGCAATTTAACCCGCTTTGAATCACATGAGCCCGCTGCATAGGGTGATGTAGTGATTAAAATGCTCAGAGAAAAAAGAAATAAACTAATAACTCGTTTCATAATGTTCCTTAAATGAGTCTGATTGAGCTGACGTATAGAAATGCCTAAATAGCTAATATAGGGTGGCAGATTCTTTCATTGTAGTGAGTAAATTGTAGAACAGGCAGGCATCTTTGTGTGATTTCTTGCCAATTCATCGTATAATCTTAAGATTATATTGAGTTTTATGGCTTATAGCTATTAAGTAGGAAGATCATGGAAAATCAGAATCAATCAGACGAAACTACCCATTTTGGTTATGAAACAGTTAAAACGGATGACAAGGTTGAAAAAGTAGCGGAAGTTTTTCATTCAGTTGCCAGTAAATACGACATGATGAATGATGTGATGTCCATGGGTGTTCATCGGCTCTGGAAACGTCTGACCATTGAAAAAAGTGGTGTTCGACGTGGTCATCATGTACTTGACCTGGCGGGTGGAACGGGTGATTTGACCATAAAATTTTCCAAAATGGTTGGTGAGAGTGGTCAGGTAATTTTGAGTGATATCAATGATTCCATGCTTAAGGTGGGTCGTGCTCGCTTGCTGGATAAAGGCATTGTCGGCAATGTTGAATATGTTCAGGCGAATGCTGAATGTCTGCCTTTTCCTGATAATAGTTTTGACTGTATTACCATTGCCTTTGGTTTACGTAATGTGACAGATAAAGATGCTGCTCTGGCTTCAATGTTTAGAGTGTTAAAACCCGGTGGGCGTCTGCTCATTTTAGAATTTTCCAAACCAATTGCGCCCGGTCTCAGTCCACTCTATGATTTTTATTCCTTCAATATATTGCCTTTTATGGGTAAGCTGATTGCCAATGATTCTGAAAGTTATCGTTATCTGGCTGAATCAATTCGCATGCATCCTGATCAGGAAACCTTAAAAGGCATGATGGTTAATGCTGGTTTTGAGCGTTGTGACTACAGTAATCTGACTGGGGGCATTGTTGCCCTGCACCGTGGTTTTAAATTCTAGGGTTTTAAATTCTGAACAAAAAGTAATTTATGAATCAAACAAAATACTCTGAAGATATCAATCCACTGCTGATACCTTTGCTTGCGGCTATGGAAACTGGGTTGAATCAGTTATTTGCCATGGATCCAGAAACATTTGAGCGCCTAAAGCGTTTCCAAGGCCGTATTATTGCTTTTCATATCACCGATATTGAGCAGACATTTTATTTTTTCCCCGATCAGCAGGGCATTCAGATTGTCAGTCATTATGAAGGCGATGCTGATACGGTGATCAGTGGTTCCATGATGGCTTTTGCGCGTATGGCAATGGCAGATGAAAAAACAAAAACCACGGCTGTTTTTAAAGGGGACATCAGTATTACTGGTGATATTGCCCTCGGCCAGCACTTTCAATCATTATTCAAACAACTGGATATTGATTGGGAAGAGCATGTGTCTCATATTACGGGTGATGTCATTGCTCATGCACTGGGTAA
This sequence comes from Gammaproteobacteria bacterium, assembly GCA_028571885.1. GTDB lineage: Bacteria > Pseudomonadota > Gammaproteobacteria > GRL18 > GRL18 > GRL18. Next base: position 1,537 of record JAPVVU010000050.1, read on the forward strand.
TACGGCACGAGGTTTTTTAGACTGGGGCAAAGATGCGTTTAATTCATTAACAATGGATGTCAGTGAATATGTACAGTATGAGTCGCGTGATATTGCTTCAGGCCCTGAGATTAACCATTTTAATGCTCAGATTGATCAGCTCCGCAGTGATGTTGATCGAGCAGAAGCACGGATTAATCGCTTATCTAAAACCATATCTAAAATCATAGCCAATAAGAAGTCTGCCGAGTGAAGAGTATTATCCAGTTTTTTCATCTCCTGTTTATCAGTCGTGTGCTGCTTCGCCATGGACTGGATGAACTTCTTCTTAGTACCCATCTGTTTAGACCGCTGCGCCTGGTTCGTTTTCTCTCTCCGTCATTCTGGTTGCGCCATCGGACTCGTCGGCCTCGTGGTGAACGGATCCGCAGGGCTCTGGAAGATCTGGGGCCGATATTTGTTAAATTTGGACAGATCCTTTCCACTCGCCGAGATTTATTGCCTGATGATCTGGCCGAAGAGTTAGCCAAATTACAGGATCAAGTGCCGCCCTTTTCAGGGGACAAAGCGGTAGAAATTATTGAACAATCCTTTAAATTACCCATTGATAAAATTTTCAAAGAATTTGATCGCACACCACTGGCCTCCGCTTCAATTGCTCAGGTGCATAAAGCCACCTTACTTGATGGTCGGGAAATGGTGGTCAAAGTTGTTCGGCCTGATATTGAAAAAGTTATCCGCCGTGATTTAGCACTGCTCTATGCCATTGCTGATAAAGTGGAACAGTTCTGGTCTGAAGGTAAGCGTCTGCGTCCCCACGAAGTGGTGGAAGAATTTGACAAGAATATTATAGATGAGCTGGATCTGCTCAGAGAAGCGGCCAATGCATCACAATTGCGACGCAACTTCAAAGATTCACCCTTGCTTTATATTCCTGAAGTGGACTGGTACCACTGCCGGAAAAAAGTCATGGTCATGGAACGCATTCATGGTATGCCGGTGACCAATATGGACGATCTCAAGGCGATGGATATAGATTTTAAACGCCTGGCAGAAATGGGTGTTGAGATATTTTTTACTCAGGTTTTTCGCGATAATTTTTTCCATGCAGACATGCACCCCGGTAATATTTTTGTCTCCGATTCAGGCCAGTACATTGCCATTGATTTTGGCATCATGGGCAGTCTGAGTACCGATGATCAACGTTATCTGGCGGAAAACTTCCTGGCTTTTTTTAATCGGGACTATTATCGAGTGGCTGAACTGCATGTGGAATCAGGCTGGGTACCACCTGATACCCGGGTCGATGATTTTGAGTCAGCGATTCGTTCAGTCTGTGAACCTATTTTTGAAAAACCTCTACATGAAATTTCCTTTGGACAGCTATTATTGCGCCTGTTCCAGACGGCTCGGCGTTTCAATATGGAAGTACAGCCACAGCTGGTCTTATTGCAAAAAACACTATTGAATATTGAAGGTCTGGGACGTCAGTTATACCCTCAACTGGATCTCTGGGATACGGCCAAACCATTTTTAGAAAACTGGATGAAAGAACAATTGGGCTTTCGTTCTTTTGCCAAACAGATCAAACATCATGCACCTTTATGGCTGGAGCAGTTACCCGAATTTCCAGGCCAGGTGTTTGATGTGGTTCAACAGGCGCGCCATGGTAAGTTACGCATTAATTATCAGAGTAAGACGCTGGATCGGATTGAGCATAAAATTGAAAGCCAGAGCAAATCAACCATTCAGGCAATTCTCAGTGCTGCGCTGCTGATCAGTAGTGCAATTCTTTATTCGGGTAATATGCTCATTGAGGCTGAGGTATTGGCAGGACTGGGTGTTATAGGCGGTCTTTGGGCTTATTTTAAATAGCCTTATGATGACTCTGTGACTCATCGTCAATAACAATTCATCAATAGCAACTAAAAATCAGGTTGTTGATTTAACTTATCAGTCTTTGGTATGCCAGTCAATTTCCTGCTGATCCTGCTGCTGCAAAAACTGGTTGATTTGAGAAAAAGGCCTGCTGCCGAAAAAACCTCGGTAAGCCGATAAGGGGGATGGATGTGGAGAACGCAGGACAAAGTGACGTTTGCTATCAATAATGGCCCCTTTCTTTTGCGCATATGCACCCCACAAAACAAAGGCAATAGGACGCGACTGTCGATTCAGTTCATTAATGACGGCATCTGTAAATAATTCCCAACCCTGCCCCTGATGAGAATTTGCCTGACCACTTTGGACGGTTAAGACGCTGTTAAGTAATAGTACGCCCTGCTCGGCCCAGGATTGCAAATTGCCATTGTGATTGACTATGCCTAAATCGTCCTGTAACTCTTTGTAGATATTAATAAGTGATTTGGGAATAGGTTTAACATCAGGTAAGACTGAAAAGCATAAACCATGAGCATGGCCCGGTGTCGGATAGGGATCCTGGCCTAAAATAACCACTTTTACCTTGTCTGGCGGTGTGCTGTTGAGGGCGTTAAACCAGAGACTGGAGTGAGGTAGGATAACTTTGCCAAGATCTTTTTCATTGCGTAAAAAACCTTTTAAAGCTGACATGTTATCTGATTTAAATGTATCTTGCAGAAGATTTTCCCAGGCAGCATCTAGCTGAATATCGCTCATTGTTTATCCCTATAGCTAATAATTATTCACCAGAGAGTGTAATACTTATTATTAAAAACTCGCAACTATTTAGCATATATTTCTTAATGACCATGGGCTCAACAATGCTCATTAAGAAATATACGCTAAATAGTTACAAAAACTCTTTGTTTAAGAGAATGTGCGCATAAGGGTAACGATTTTAGTTTAAATGATCCAGTTTAAAGTCTGGTTGATTTGCTGACGTGTCTGATCAATTGCTTCAGGCTGCTCAGATAGTATGGCGATACTGCCTTTTTGAGAAGGATACAAAATCCCGCTTATTTGACTGTCATTCAGCAAAGAGGGGCCATTGATTGGTTGAGCGGGCAGCAACAGGACAGTGACAATACCCCGGGATGTCCTGAGCACCATATGAATACCGGTATGCTCCCCGATAATACAATGTCCCAGATAAGAAACCTGACCAATGGGACCATTCAGTTTACCGCCATAAGAAGCCAGCATCGTATCAATGCTGGTTTTTGGCACATTCATATGAACGTTCAGGGCATGAGTATCCTCATGGAAATGATTAATCACTTTTTGAGCAAGTAAAGCACTATTCAGTGGTTCCGGCCATATCAGATTGATACTGAACGCCATAATGATTGAAGCGGCAATACTGCCGCCTAACCAGTTGCGCCATTGTCGTTGACGTTTTTTCAGCTGTTTGATTTTGTGCCGGGTTTTATGTTGAGAGAGTTGTTGGGCAAGAATAATACGATCAGTAAGATTTTCAGGTGTTGAAAGCGCCAGGGTATCCAGAAGTTCCTGATTAAATGATAACTGCTCTTTGATAAAACGACGGTTATTGCGGCTTTGCCTGGTTTTCTCCAGAAATTCTGAATCTTGATTGCCTGGATCGATGACTGCACTTTTTCGAAACTCAAGATCATCCACGTTTAGAACCCCTTAACACGACGCTTAAATACCATTTTTATACAGGTATTCTGTTCTTATTTATAATTTCAGCAGGCTGGGCTTCAGTACTCTATAACGGTTTCTGTCAGGTACTTGCCCCGCTTATCTGATTCAGGTCTTTGCACAGTTTATGCCGAAGTTGATCGCGTGCTCTAAACAAGCGGGTATTGACCGTATTCAGATTTAGATTCAACATTTGTGCAATTTCACTGGTTTTAAAGCCACCAATAGTTTGTAGAATCAATGGCTCTCGATAGTCAACATCAAGATCAAGAATTGCCTGATGAAGTTGTTGTTTTTGTAATGATTGTTCAGGGTTGAGACTTATTTTATCCTCAACAACAACTTCTTCAATATCAACCAGATCAAAGCTTTTTCGTTCAAAACGACGGGCATTTTCCCGACGTAAAATAGTAATGAGCCAGCTTTTGGCTTTTTTCTCATCTTCAAGTTTATCCAATGCTTTCCAGGCTCTTAAAAAAGTTTCCTGAACCAGATCATCGGCAATTGAGTGATTACTGCATAACCAATAAGCAAAACGATAAAGATCATTGGAATATGCTTTTACCAATGTTTCGAAACGTTTTTGTCTGCTTACCCCTTCATAGACCGTGGGTTCGACTGTTTTCTTTCCGATTGTTATTTTTTTTATATTAAACATATTCAGATCCACAGGTGTTGTCAGGTGTTGTTGTAAAAGATTTATTCTAAAAGTCTGTCTCTAGTTTAAGAGAATCTTATTATTTTTGATATTTCGGAAAATACCTACTATTCATTGAGCGATTTTAGCGTTATTGTTGTGTCAGTTAATTATCTCAGCTTTAGCTGAATAATGAATGAACAGCGACTTATTAGTTATCTAAATGTTTATTGTTTACAAAAAGCCTGTGGTTGCTGATTTTTCTGACTTTGACTGTCTGAGCGCAGCGACTTCTCATAACAGAAAGCAAAGTTATAAAAATTAGTGACCATAGGCTTAACACGGGTAATTAAGAAATATACTCTGAATAGTTATATCTAAATTAGTTATCTAAAATATTAGTTTAGAATAAAAATGAAATTTTTTTATTTATCATCAGGTCTAGTAAAATAAGCCAGTCACTGGTAAATTTTACTTAGGTTATTAACGAGCTTCGAAAAAATGGATTATCCCTCGGGATATTTTTTTCAGAGATTTTGGCCTGATTATTTTTTGAAGAAAACCAACATTGGATTTCTTCTTTTTCCATCCAACCAATATAAGGAAACAAAAATGGGAAACACTAAAAAAACAGCTATCGTTGGTTTATTTGCTTTAGCTTTTGCAGCTCTAGGTGCAACTGCTCATGCTGGTAAGCCAGGCTTTGAAAAATGCCAGGGTATTGCTAAAGCCGGTATGAATGATTGTGGTACCAGCAAACACGCATGTGCTGGTATGGCAAAGACTGATGCCGATCCAGAAGAGTGGGTTTATGTGCCAGAAGGTACTTGTGCTAAGATTGCCGGTAATAAAGGCAAGAAATAAGGCAGCTTAAGTTTTTAAGAAATTAAGTTTCTAAGAAATATGCCTTATTGAGAGTGTCAGGACTCCTGACGCTCTTTTCTTAGCGCTAAGACATTAACTGATAGCTTACATCAGTACTATTCGAAGTGCTATTCAAAATAAAAAATACTATCCAAAATAATAAGATATAATAAAATGATTAAGAAATTTTTGTTTGCACGAAGCGACATTATGATCCATGGCTTTGATATTATGGTTCGTCTGTATCTGCTGAAAGTTTTTTTTCAATCAGGTCTTACCAAAATTCAATCATGGCAATCCACAATCGACTTGTTTGCTTATGAGTATTCAGTACCATTATTATCGCCAGAAGTCGCGGCTATAATGGCTACAGGTGGTGAATTAATATTACCAGTCTTGATTTTAGTCGGTTTAATGACACGCCCTGCAGCTATCGGTCTGTTCATTCTGAATGCTGTTGCCGCTTATGCCTATGCGTTGACAGATTTCTATAATTTCACAGGAATGCTGGATCATATCCTCTGGGGTGCAATGATTCTGGTTTATATTCTTTATGGTCCAAGTCCATTATCAATTGATAATCTTCTGTCAAAAAAATCAAATCCGTCAGATTAACAAAACTGGCTGTCAGGGAAGTGAGACTTTTATTTCCTTGCCGGCATACTGATGCACACTGTCATGACCTCTGATAATAACTGTTTTAATATTGTCGGGTAGTTTCACTGTTAATGAACGGGTAAATGGCTGTTCATTAACATGAGGGTGGTGCAAAGTCCTTGTTGCCAGTATCTTACCCTTAGCATCTAATATTTCCCAGCGGTTCGCATAATGATCCCAGCCCTGATCATCATGACGTAATGTCACATCAAAGCGATATTGATTTTCTCCCTGAGATTTAATGTTCACATCAACCACTTCAACCTGATTTGAAAAAGCCAGCGGTATAAAAACATTGGCAGCAAAACAAACTAATAAAAAATTAAAAAATCTGTTTTTCATGTACTCTTCCTTTAGAAATTAGAATATCATTGTAGAGGCTTATATTTACATTATATGTTTCTTTTAGGGCCCCGGATAAGTAAAAGTATAACAAAAAAGGAAAACACATGCGTTGTCATGAAGTGGATTATAAAATCATTGGTCACGATATGCAGATGGTTGAAGTGGAGCTGGATCCCGGAGAGACGGTAATTGCAGAAGCTGGTGCGATGAATTACATGGAAGATAGTATTAATTTTGATACCAAAATGGGTGATGGCTCAGAACCTGAACAGGGTTTTATGGGGCAGCTCTTTAGCGCTGGTAAGCGCATGATTTCCGGTGAATCACTTTTTATGACACATTTCACCAATGAAGGTATTGGTAAAAAACGAGTGGCATTTTCTGCCCCTTTTCCAGGTAGTATTATTGCTGTTAATATGAATGAGCACGATGGTGAAATCACCTGCCAGAAGGATTCATTTCTAGCCGCAGCACTGGGTACAAAAATTGACATTGCCTTTAGTAAAAAATTGGGCAGGGGATTTTTTGGTGGTGAGGGTTTTATTCTGGAACATCTGCAGGGCGATGGTATGGCATTCATCCACGCTGGCGGTACGGTCGTAGAAAAAAAACTCAATAATGAAACCTTACGTCTGGACACAGGTTGTCTGGTAGCTTTCACTAAGGGTATTGATTATGATATAGAAATGGCGAAAGGTCTGAAAAGTATGTTCTTCGGTGGTGAAGGCCTGTTTTTAGCCACGCTCAAGGGTACGGGTACTGTCTGGATCCAAAGTTTGCCCTTTTCTCGTCTTGCCGATAGAATAATCGAACAGGCACCTTCTCACGGCGGCAGTTCACAGTGAGAAGGTTCAGTATTAGGTGTTAGTGGCTCTTTAATAATTTTTGTGTTTTGTTACAAAAAATATTTCTAGAGCGACTTATCCTGTGGTATAGGGCGTTTGATTGATTAACGGTTAATCAGCAGAAAAGATAAAAAAGGTCAGGTGTATTTTGGATAGTGGTATAACATTAATTGCAGTGATATTAATCTCTCTAGTTGTTTATTTAGCGGCAATCTGGTGGGTTAGAAAATGGATGATCAAGCGTCAGGTGTCCTGTCTTTGGCGCAGTCTTTTTCTGGCTGTTTTCCTGGCACCGGGCTTATTGCTTTATGGCGAACATGCTGGTATCCCAATCCCCGCTTTTGCCTGGATGTCAGCTGCCAGTAACGCATATAATTGTATTGAGCAGTCTATTTTTTGCTCGATTAAGCTGAATCTGTTTGTATCGGTGTTACCCTTTCTTGCAACCTGGGCTTTTGCCTATATGATGTGTAAAGGGCCGGATAATGAAGTTTCAAGTTATAAGTCGTAAGCCGTAATTCTTTAGTTAATAGAGAAATCTGGTGCTATATGGCTGATTCTATTGTTTTAGAAAAGCAGGGTATTCATGTTCAAGTTTTGCCAATTTTGGTGAGATAACTGCCTGGCAATAACGGTTTGTCGGGTTGAGCTGGAAATAGTTTTGGTGATATTTTTCTGCTTTATAAAACATATCTAATGGCTTGAGCTCGGTGACAACCGGAGCAGACCATTTTCCACTGGCATTCAGTGCCGTAATAAATTGTTCAGCTTCAGAGAATTGACTTTCATTATGATAAAGAATAATGGAGCGATATTGTGTGCCTACATCGGCACCCTGCCGGTTCAACGTGGTGGGATCATGAAGCGCAAAAAAAACGTCTAATAAAGTGTGAAAGCTAATAATATCAGAATCAAAAGTAATCTGGATAACTTCCGCATGTCCTGTCGTACCCGTGCAAATTTGTTCATAGCTGGGATCGGCAAGCTCACCATCAGCATATCCGGAGATAACTGATTTAACGCCCCTGAGTTTATTCAGAGGCGCTTCAAGACACCAAAAACATCCGCCGCCAAGGGTTACTGATTCTATAGTCATAATTTCTTTCCTGTCATGTGTGCACCTGGAAATAAAGAGTAGTTACAGTATTTATTGAATGACCAACTCATTCGTTGAATAGGTAATCGTCTGATTTCGTCCACTTTCTTTTGCCTGATAAAGGGCGGTATCAGCCTGGTTAAACATGAGTTCAAAATTGGAATGGCTGTCAGCGCAGGCAACACCAATACTGATTGTTATTTCCAGGCCTTCAATTAAATTTTGTTCAATATGGGTTCTGAGAAGTTCCGCTTTTTCCATGGCATCATCCTGCGTTGAATCAGCCATAATAACGACAAACTCTTCACCACCATAGCGAGCAATCAGATCTTCAGAGCGAAAATTAGCTGTGATGAGCTGACCAAATTTTCTCAAAACATCATCGCCTTTAGTATGACCGTAGTTATCATTAATGAGTTTAAAGTGGTCAATATCCAACACCAGTAAACTTAATGGTGATGAATGTCTAACGGAGCGGCTGAAATATTTAGGCAGCAGCTGTACCAGTGAATGACGATTGTAAAGTCCTGTGAGTTGATCGGTCATGGCCAGCTGGAATAATTGTTCCTGCTGGATTTTTACCTGATCAAATAATTGCTTGGTGGTCACCAGATTACTCAGTCGTGCCACCAGATCTTCTTTAATGATAGGTTTCACAATGTAGTCATTGGCACCCATGTTTAATAACTCAATACGACGAATGATATCATCAAACCCGGAAATAACTAAGATGGGCAGTTTGGATCGATCGGGAATTATTTTGCGTATTTCACGGACCAGGCCCATGCCGCTAAGCGTGCCTTCAACCAGCAGATCGGTAATAATAATATCGTATTCTATTGATGATTTCTTAAATTTTTTCAATGCCTCTGCGGCACTAAAAAAATGTTCAACAGTCATTTTCATTGATTCCATCTGCCGAGTCATCAAGGCGGCAACTGTTTTGCTGTCTTCAATAAATAACACTCGGGCATTAATTTCATTACGTTTCGTCTGAATGGAATGCTTGAGATCCTTGGACAGGGCGTTAGTGTCAGATCGGTTGTAGATTTCAGTAACGCCGGAGTGATATGCATGATCAAAGGAGTGATCAATATTATTTGAGGTCAGTAAAATAACCGGAATGTCTTTTGTTTTTGGGGTAGTTCGTATTAGATGGGCAAGTTTAATACCATCCAGACCACATGGCAGGTGATAAGCCGTGCAGACAAAGTCCATGGTCTCATTTTCAAGCGCTTTAAGTGCTTCATCACAATTACGGGCAATACGAACCACCAAGCCTTCATTATTGAAGATTTGTGAAATCATTATTTGATGAAAGCGAGAGCTTTCAACGATAAGTACTTTCATAAGGTTCTCAGGGTTGTAGAAAAAGTAGAAAAAGTCGCAAGTAATAGACCGAAGTAATAGTGGCAGCCATTTATTAACTTTAAAACAGGCAGGGTACACTATATCGGTGTAAGCTTTCTGCATAAATAGGATATATATGACACTAACTGTAGGTAACTGCTTACAACTCTTACAATATGTCTGTATGATTGTAGGATATACCCTGTAAGTTCACTTACGTTATTATTGTCATTTAGCTATCATATTGAAAATATTGAAAAAAAATAATTCTTTTGTTATATTGCCATGGATTGATTTTAAATGTGTGAAGCAGTCCTCAGACAGTAAAAAAACCTCTTTTAATCTAAAATTAATGAAAGTTAATGAAATCTCCAGCACTTAATTCTGATGATCGTTCTGATTTTACAAAAAGTCCTTTTCAGTGTGAAAATGAAACAGCCTATCGGCAATGGAAAACAGACAAACTAGCAGATTACCCAAAATTGATGGCGCAATTAATTGTACCTTTGAGCAATCCAGAAAAATTAACTGCACTGGAAATTCAACAGTTAAAGACACTATTACTAAAAACCAACATGGTTATCTATGACATTGATGGTGAAGCTGAAGAAGATAAGTCAATTCCTGAGCAATTAGGATTTCAGCTGGGCATCCAGTCTCTGGATAAAAATGAATGTGCTGATGAAGATGGTTTTACCTCAATTCAGGTGGTTGATGAAGGCCTGCATGCCATTTATATCCCCTATAGCGAAAAAGGCATTAACTGGCATACAGACGGTTATTACAATCGCCTGTCAGAGCAGATCTATAGCATGATTTTGCATTGTGTTTGCGCAGCCAGAGAAGGTGGTGAAAACCAGCTATGGGATCCGGATATTATTTATATGATGCTCAGAGATGAAAATCCAGATTACATTAAGGCAATGATGGCACCGGATGCGATGACGATACCTAAAAATGTGCTGGATGGAAAATTGATCCGGCCGGATCGCAGTGGACCCGTTTTTATGATCACCGATGAAGGCCGATTGCATATGCGCTATACCGCCAGAGCACGCAATGTGATTTGGAAAGATGATGAACTGACACAAAAAGCACAACAGACCTTACGTGAAATTCTCAATAGTGATTCAGAATTTAAATTTCAGGGCAGCCTGCAGCCCGGTCAGGGTCTGATATGCAATAATATACTGCATACCCGAACCGCTTTCAAAGATGATAAACAAAACCCCAGATTGCTTTATCGTGGACGCTATTTTGATAAAATTTTATTATAGAGAAGTCGTAAGTCGTAAGTCGTAAGTCGTAAGTCGTAAGTCGTAAGTTATCAGTCATCAGTCAAAGCCCACAGATTTAGCATATTGTACCGAATCAGCTTTTGACTTTTCTTTTGACTTA
>JAPVVU010000051.1 GCA_028571885.1 Gammaproteobacteria bacterium
TGCAGATGACTGTCCTGCCTTATGTGATTGTATCATTGATCAGTGGTGTCGGTTCACTGGATAAAACACTGGCTAAATCACTCGCCATTCGCGGCGGTTTGCTCCTGCTGCTGTTCTGGTTTGTTGCCGCAGTCATTATTTTTGCTATGCCATTTGCATTTCCACAATGGCAGGACGCTTCATTTTACAGTTCGACTATTACCCATGCTGTGCAGCCGTTTAATCCCATTGAAATCTATATTCCCCAAAACCCATTTAATGCCATGGCCAATAGTATTGTACCAGCCGTCGTCTTATTTTGTATTGCGGTAGGTGTTGCCTTAATTGGCCATAAAGACAAGGCTCTGGTGGTCGATAATTTAAAAGTATTTACTGATGTTCTGGCAACAGTCATGGGCTTTATGGTTCAGCTGACGCCCATTGGTGTCTTTTCCATTGTCGCCGTATCTGCTGGTACTATGACCCTGGAACAACTGACTCACCTGGAAGTTTATTTCGTGGTTTATATTGCCGCATCTTTAGTGCTTACGTTTATTGTTCTACCCTTACTTATTTCCATGCTGACACCGTTCAGATACAGAGATATTATTAGTTTTTCCCGTTCTGCGTTGTTAACCGGATTTATTTCTCAAAATGTTTTTATTATTTTGCCCATGCTGATTGAAAATTCAAAAGAAATTTTTAAGCATTATCAGCTGGACTCGGAACAGAACAAGCATGTTGTTGAGGTCATTATTCCTGTGACATTCAATTTTCCAAATACCGGGCGTTTACTGGCACTGCTTTTTATTCCATTTGCTGCCTGGATGTCAGGTTCAGAACTAAAACTTTCACAATACCCTGAATTTTTAAGCACCGGTATTTTTAGTCTCTTTGCCAAAGCACAGATTGCTCTGCCGTTTTTACTGGATTTATTTCACATCCCGCATGATATGTTTAATTTTTATATTCCCAGTTCTATTGTTAACGGTAAATTTGACACCATGGTCAGTGTGATGAATTTATTTGCCTTTAGTTTAATCATCGCTGCGGGCTTAGTCGGTCATCTGCATTTTAATCATAAGCGGATAATAAAAAATCTATTGATAATGTCTGTTTCACTGCTGGTGACGGTTCTGCTGACTCGAACTCTATTGTTTGCAGTCGTTGACAGCAATTACACTAAAGACAGTCTGGTTATGAATATGTCGATGCCGGAGAATACGCCTGAGGTGAATAGTATTGTTTACCAAAAGCGCCGCTTTGATATTGATGATCCTTATGTGCCAGGCGTGTTAAACAACAATCTACTCGAAGAAATTAAACAACGAGGCGTTCTGAGAGTGGGGTATCGTTCTGATCGCTTACCTTTATCCTACCGTAATAACGCCTATGAACTGGTTGGACTGGATATTGAACTGCTTAGCCATCTGGCTGACGATTTAGATGTTAAACTGGATTTTTATCCTTTGGAATGGAAAGATAAAGTTGAGCAGCTTAATCAGGGGGAAGTGGATTTGCTCACCGGACTCGCTTACGACACACCTAACCTGGTCAGTTTTGAACTTTCTACACCTTATCTTGAAGGTCATTTAGGCCTGGTTGTGAAAGATTACAGACGCCATGAATTTGCCACAATAAAAGACATTCAGCAATTTAAAAAACTCAGACTATTCGCTGTTACGACTAAACGTTTTGCAGAACATATAAGCAGGCGTATACAGGCTTTACTGCCAGATACCCAGCTGGAGATTATTGCTATTTCAGATTATGACGAATTTTTTGCCCTCGGTGATGATCAGGTTGATGGCTTACTGGAATTGGTTGAAGTGGGTTCTGCATTGACGCTGCTTCATCCGGATTACACCTCAGTCTTGCCAAAGCCCGCGGTGACAAAATTTCCATTGAGTTATGCTGTGGCCAAAGGGGAAAAAGACTTTGCCCTGTTTTTAAGCCATTGGCTGGCAGCCAAAGAAGCCAATGGGATTATCTACCATGCCAAAGAATACTGGATTTCCGGCAAGGGGGCAAAATCAAGGATACCACGCTGGTCAATAATGCATAATGTTCTGGGTTGGTAATTTGGTTTTTGTAAACATAAAATTAATTTACGTAACTATTCAGCGTATATTTCTTAATGACCACTGTTGAGCCCATGGTCACTTATTTTTCTGACGTTGAGAACTCGGTGCGCACAAACAGTCAAAGTGAGAAAAATAAGCAACCACAGGCTCTTTATTAATAATATGCTGAATAGTTACTAATTTACTTTTATATTTTGTCTTCAGGAAAGCTCAATGCGTAGTTTCATTTTTCTTATAGCTGTCTTTATTCTCTCTGCTCAAATAAGTATTGCGCAGACATTACAGTCTGTTAAGCCAATAAATTATCCGACCTTATGGGAATCAGATGATCCTGTTTTACAACGGGATCTTGTAAAGCTTGTTAAGCAGCAGGGTTTATGGCAACAGATTAAGACCAGACATCTGTCATTAGTCGTGGTTGATATCAGTGATTTAAAAAAACCTCAGGTGGCAGCGCTCAATGGCAATAAAATGTTCTACGCTGCCAGCCTGCCCAAAATTGTAATATTGCTGGGTGCGTTTGTAGAAATTGAATCAGGTAAGCTGGAAGAAAGTGATGAATTATATGAACATATGGTGAAGATGATCCGTTACTCTGATAATCAATCAGCCAGTTACGTCTTATCACTTGTTGGCAGAAAACGTCTTATAGAAATTATCCAGGATCCTCACTTTGCCCTCTACGATCCTGAGCATAATGGCGGTCTTTGGGTGGGAAAAGCGTATAGCAAAGGTTCTGCCTATCAGCGCGATCCGCTGCACAACCTTTCCCATGGCGCGACTGCAATTCAGGCTGCACGATTTTACTACTTACTGGAAACAAACCAGTTGTTAAGCCCTGAATATTCACAAAAAATGAAAGCTATCCTGAGTAAACCGGGTATCAAGCATAAATTTGTCAAAGGTTTGAGCTCAATTCCTGGTATTAAAATATACCGGAAGTCCGGTTCATGGAAAAATTATCATGCTGATAGTGCATTGGTTGAGTATGAAGCGTATAAATACATTGTTATCGGGTTGTCAGATGCATCATCTGGCGGGAAATGGATGGAAAAATTAGCTCAGCCGATTCATAATCTGGTTACCAGTAAAAAGAATAACTAAATCTTCCTGAGTTAATTGATGAATTAATGTGGTGTTGCCTTTATGGGTAAAGTTTTTACTATATAATAGCAGAGGCTTTGTAATATTTTTTATGGCTTGTGCTCCAATCATCAGGCAAAATAACCACAATAAGAGAGTAATCAATTTGAGAAACGTCTATTTATTATTAATGCTAGCAGTGATTATTTCACTCAATTCCTGTACCAATATTGGTCCTCAAACAATCCCGCGTGATCGGTTTGATTATAATACCGCCATAGCCGATTCATGGAAAGAACAGACTCTCCTCAATATAGTCAAATTACGCTATGCTGACATGCCCTTGTTTGTAGAGGTTGCCTCTATTGTCAGTGGTTATACATTAGAAAGTTCTGTTAATTTAAATGCCTTGCATGTCGGCAGTGGTAATAGTGTGGCAGGCAATGAAATTTTTTCTCTGGGCGGCACTGGTAAATTTTCAGATCGACCCACCATTACTTATGTGCCAATCACCGGTACGCATTTCAATAAAAGTTTTATGACCCCGATTCCCCCCGGTGCCATCTTGTTTTTAATGCAGTCCGGCTGGGATGTAGATTTAGTTTTCCCCTTAACCGTGAGCTCAATTAATGGCTTGAAGAGCAAAATGGCTGCTGGCGCGAATCAACGTGCAGGCGATGCCGATTATTATCGGATCATTAGTTTATTACGAAACATTCAAAAATCCGGCGCGGTCGGTATGCGCTTAGTGAAAAATAAAAAGGGGCAGGATTCTACGGTGCTGTTTTTTCATGATAAAAACATTTCTGATGAAGTCAGGGCAATGTTAAAGGAAATGAATACATTACTGGGCTTAAAACCCGGAGCTCGTTCCATTAACGTCTCTTATGGCTCTATTCCCAGAAATGATCAGGAAATGGCAATGCTGACCCAGTCGCTGTTGCAAATAATGATAACTCTGGCAACACAGGTCAATGTCCCGGAAGAACATGTCAGAGAAGGGCGTACCGTGCCATCCATCAGTATGGTCGATAAGCAGGGCAGAGACTGGACAATGGTTAATATCAAACACAGTGTCGAAAAACCGGAGAATGCCTTTACCGCAGTTAAATACCGCGATTACTGGTTCTGGGTGGATGATCGGGATTTTTACTCAAAGCGCACCTTTGCTTTTCTTATGGTCATTTTTTCCCTGACAGAAACAGGTGGTAAGGAAGGTTTGCCTCTGGTGACTATTCCTGCGGGCTAAAATTTGTCAGCATTCAGAAGTTTTTAATGTAATATTTATAAAAATTAATAAAAAAACAATATTAGTTGTTGCTAATGTTGTGAAATAAATATATACTTTATTCAACAATTAAAGAAATTGAAAAAATAGCACGTTGACAAGATGTCTATTTTTATCATTTCACAGTAACACTGAGTACATTTTCTGTTATCAACTTTTAGATAACTATAAACACACACTAAATAAATGTTCTAATACTTTGGAGAGTATAAAATGAAAAAATTATTAATTGCTGCAGCAATCGCTGCTACTACTGCGTCTATGACTGTTTCTGCATCTGATTCCTGGAACCCGTTTGGCGACGGCAACAGCAACACTAACTGGAATGGCGCTGGCTATAACAACATGAACAACAATGCTTATGGCAATGGCTATGGTAATGGTTGGGGTGACGGCAGCATGGACAGCGATATGGATGGTGATGTTGAAATCACTATTAAAGCGCGTGGCCGTGGTCGTGGTAATGCTAACTCTCGTGGTTCAGTTTACGGAAACGGTTCCAGCAACTACAATGGTTACAACAACATGGACACCCGTTTTGATGGTTATAATCAGTATTCTGACCAATCTGGACGTGGATATTATGGTCGTGGTTACTACCCTCGTCCAATGATGGCTGCTCCTGCTCCAGTTCAAGCTCCAGTACCTGCTGCTAAGTAATTACTTGCAGTAGTTTTGATTTGCTCAGACAGTCATTTAGATTATGGCTGTCAGAGTGAGTCATTTATAATATCCAGCGTTATCCTTCCCCTGTTTCAGCTTCGATTTATATTCCACCCAAATTACCACTTTATTAATTCCTGGATTTAGATTATTTCATTTTTGCCAGTCGGGCTTTGTCACGATTCCAGTCTTTTTCTTTCTCAGATGCGCGTTTGTCGTACTGGTGTTTACCTTTAGCCAGTGCAATTTTACATTTGACCCGGCTTTTTTTCCAATAGAGTGACAGCGGAACAATGGTGTAACCTTTGCGGTCTACTGCGCCAATAAGTCTGGATAATTCATAAGCATGCAGTAATAATTTTCGGCTTCGCTGCTGTTCTGGAGAGACGTGTGATGAAGCCTGCAGCAAGGGGGTGATGACCGCACCATATAAAAAAGCTTCACCATTTTGTATTTGGACGTAGCCTTCATTAATTTGTGCCTTACCCGCACGAATACTCTTGACTTCCCAGCCCTCAAGAACCAGCCCTGCTTCAAACTCTGTTTCCAGAGAATAATCATGACGCGCTTTTTTATTTTGAGCAATAATATTACTCGGTGTTTTCTTTTTCTTTTTTCCCATAAATGTAATTATACAAAAAAAATGCCTATAAATGGTACTATATGGTAAAGAAAAAGAAGCATAAATCAAGGAAAGTGTTAAATGTCGGAATCTTCAGCATCAATAAATGAGTCTTCAGCTAATGAACCCCCCTTAGCGAACAGAGAGCAGTGGTCTTCACGCCTTGTTTTTATTCTGGCGGCAACAGGTTCAGCTGTTGGTTTGGGTAATATCTGGAAATTTCCTTATATTACGGGTGAAAATGGTGGTGGTGCGTTTGTTTTAATATACCTGTTTTGTATCGCCAGTATTGGTATTCCCATTATGATGGCAGAAATCATGCTGGGTCGCCGAGGACGACAAGACCCGGTCACCACCATGAAAAAATTGGCTAAAGAGTCTGGTCACTCACGCTCATGGGGCTTATTAGGCTGGATGGGTGTTATTGCTGGTTTTCTTATCCTTTCTTATTATAGCGTGATTGCCGGTTGGGCAATGGCTTATGTTCCCCGTATGGCAACAGGACTCTTTAATGGGCTTGAAGCTGACGGCGTCAATACTGTGTTCTCAGATTTAGTCAGTAATCCTGAAGGGTTGATTGCCTGGCATACTCTGTTTCTCTTTATGACCATGGCGGTAGTTGCCCGTGGTGTTCGTGGCGGCCTGGAAAAAGCGGTGACTTTTCTCATGCCGCTATTGTTTATTTTGTTGGTGATTCTGATTTTTTATGCCATGGGTACCGGTCATTTCAAACAGGGACTCACTTACTTATTTACGCCGGATTTCAGTAAAATCACTACAGAAGGGATCCTCAGCGCAATGGGACATGCCTTTTTTACTTTGAGTTTGGGGATGGGTGCGATAATGGTTTATGGATCTTATTTGCCATCAAATACTTCAATTGCTAAAGCAACAATTGCTGTGGCTTTTATGGATACTCTGGTTGCTTTGATGGCTGGAATGATAATCTTCCCGATTGTTTTTGCTAATACATTAGAGCCTTCAGCAGGGCCGGGACTCATTTTTAAAACCCTGCCCCTGGCATTTGGTCATATGGATTATGGTACATTTTTTGGCACCTTATTCTTTATTTTGCTTGTTTTTGCCGCCTGGACATCCAGCATTTCATTAATTGAGCCGGCAATTACCTGGGGTATGAAAACGTTTCAAATTTCTCGTCTAAAAACGTCTTTTATTTCAGGTGTGCTGGTCTGGCTTCTGGGTTTGCTGACAGTATTTTCTTTTAATCTGACCAGTGATTTTACTATTACATCAACAATTTCGACCAACTATGGTGAGTTTGTGATCCTCAAAGATGCCACGGTATTTGATTTTCTGGATTATTTGACTTCAAATATCATGTTACCGCTTGGGGGATTGATGATTGCGATTTATGCCGGGTGGTTAATGAAGAAGAAATACTCTCGTGAAGAACTTAATATTAACCGGTTCTGGTATACTATCTGGTTATTTCTGGTGCGTTTTATTGCGCCAACAATGGTTATTATTGTTTTCTTAAATGCCATGGGAGTGGTCGCCTTCATTCGTACTATCATGGGGGTTTAGATATAGACTCCCAGGATATTTTATTGTTAATTTTTCAGGAGATGGTGTGACCTGTATTAGTAAAACTGCTTTGATTCCTTATAGTGCTGCCAAGATGTATGCTTTGGTCGCAGATGTCGATAACTATCAGCATTTTTTACCATGGTGCGGTGGTTCAAAAGTGCTTAGTCAAACTGAAAACGAAATAAAAGGGCAAGTGGAAATTCAGCATATGGGTATGAATAAAACTTTTACCACCCTGAATCGAATGCATAAAGATAAAATGATTGAAATGCGTCTGATTGAAGGCCCTTTTAAGCAATTACATGGCTTCTGGCGCTTTGATGCACTGGATGAAAATGGCTGTAAGATTTCTTTGGATCTGGAATTTGAATTTTCAAACAAGATCATGAGCATGGCTTTTGGCCCGATTTTCAGTCAGATTGCCAATAGTATGGTGGATGCTTTTTGCCAGCGAGCCATTGTTGTTTATGGCCACAAACAGGAAAATGAGTGAAGTGCTGATTAAAAATAGGCAAGTGATGTCTGTGGGAGGCTTTTGTGGAAAGTGAGATGGTGGTGAATAAAAATCCGCGTCAGATTATTGTTGAAGTCGCCTATGCAACACCTGCATCGCAGGTTATTTATACCGTTGAAGTGGATGAAAATGCAACTGTAGAAGATGCGATATCAGCTTCAGGCATATTAGATGAATATCCGGAAATAGACTTGAGTATCAATAAGGTTGGTATTTTCAGTAAGCTGGCTAAATTAGACCAGTCACTGCAACATAAGGATAGAATTGAAATTTATAGAAAACTGATTGCTGATCCTAAAGCGGTGAGGAAGCAACGTGCTGCGGAAGGTAAAAAGATGAAAAAAGGGACGTGAGAGAAGAGTTGCTATGTTAACAGGTTGGTAGGTTATTATGTTGAGGGCGAACACATAGGTTCGCCCCTACGAAATTACATCCCACGATTCTGGGGCGATTCTTCCATTTGCTCTATCGATCCCGGAGTCACTTCACCTTCGCCGCGAGGAGCAACGGGTATATCTCCGTCTGGTATGCCTCTGTGCTCATCAGTCCAGGAAAAAAAGTCAACCAATCTGGCCCAATAGCCTTTTTCACCTGCATCGCCGTCATCGAAATCTTCCAGTGGTACTACAACGATTTCAGTAGCCGTATGAGTGGCTTCGGCTTCGTCTCCTGGACGAAAGGTACCTTGAATATTGACTAATCTACCATCATCATTGAAGTAAACAGTAGCCTGCTTAAATACTATATCACCATAGCCGGGTTTGAATCGAAAGATATAATCCCAACGATTGGCATGGAAAGAGTCATCCAGCATCGGTGTACCCATAACAAAACGGACTTGCTCTTTATTCATGCCCGGGCGTAATTGATTAACTTGATCCTGCTCCACGACATTACCCTGAGGGACATCGATTTTATGGACTCTTGGCAGTCCTATATCGGAAAGGTCAGGCACCCATGCACAGGATGATAAAAGAATAATAACGGGAACCAAACTGGTAATAATAATATTTCGCATTTCTATAATGATTTCTTTTTTAAATTCTGTATACTATCGAGATATATTTAAGCTGACTTAAATTCTGATTTTAGTTCGAAGCATGCAGCCATTTTGATTTATTTTATGAGACGGATAATACAATATTATCACCATAAAAGCACCTGCATTAGTATAAATAAACTCTCCTGGTGAGCTGATATTGAGGAATTATATTTGTGAATAATATCGATCTTAAAAAAGCTGGTTTAAAAGCGACCCTGCCTCGGCTAAAAATTCTGGAATTGCTGGAGAACGGCGATGCACGGCATATGAGTGCTGAAGATGTCTACAAAAGGCTACTTGAGCTGGGAGAGGATGTCGGACTGGCCACGGTTTATCGTGTATTAACCCAGTTTGAATCGGCAGGTCTGGTTTCACGTCACCATTTTGAGGGCGGGCATTCGGTTTTTGAGCTGAATCAGGGCACTCATCATGACCATCTGGTCTGTGACAAATGCGGTAAAGTGGAAGAGTTTTTTGAAGAGACCATTGAAAGATGCCAGAATAAAGTAGCAGAAAAACTGGGTTATAAAATAACCGATCATAGTCTTTATATTTATGGTGTCTGTCCTGAATGTCAAAAAGAAGGTAAGTAAATTAAGTGCCGTTTACGGTGGATAATTAATGCTAAGCGCATGATTCTTTGACTGTAAAAGGAAAAATATACTAACCCAAATCAATGACCTGTTTACGCATTTCACGTGCATGAGAACGGGTTTGTTCAGTAATTTTTATACCCCCCATCATCCGTGATAACTCTTCAACCCGTTGTTCTTCATCCAGTTGACTGATATGGGTTGAGGTCTTCTGTGTATCACTTTGTTTATAAACATTGAGATGCTGATGAGCCTGTGATGCTACCTGAGCCTGATGAGTAACGCATAATATCTGCGCTTCTTTTAAAGAAGAATTGGTTCCCAGCAGTCTTAATTTATTGCCAACCATTTCGGCAATTCCGCCGCCAATGCCAACATCCACTTCATCAAAAATAAGCGTTGGAATGTTGCTGAATTCAGCGGTGACAACCTGAATTGCCAGACTGATTCGGGAAAGCTCACCACCAGAGACAACTTTTGATAAAGGTCTTAATGGTTGTCCGGGATTAGTCGTGACATAAAATTCAATGGCTTCCATGCCATTTAACTGGGGCTGTTCAGAGTCAAGCGGCAATAATCTTATTTCAAAAACACATCGCTCCATACCCAGTTCATGAATGTGCTTTATTACCTGTGCCGCTAGCAGTACAGATGCTTTGTTACGATTACTGGTGAGTTTTTTGGCCAGCTTAAAATACTTGCTTTGTGCTGCGGCAACTGCTTCATGTAGCAGTTCCAGGTGAACATCAGCATTTTCCAGATGATCCAGTTCTTTTTTCAGCGTTTCAATATGCATGAAGAGTTCATGAGTTTCTACCCGATGCTTACGAGAGAGATCATAAATACCACTGATACGCTCGTCGAGCCACTGCAGGTGTTTCGGATCCAGCTCAAGGGTGTCCAGATAATGACGTAATTCTGAACTGGCCTCATCGACCTGTATGAGGGCATTATTGAGCAGTTCAGAGATGGGTTTGAGTGTGCTGTCCAGTTCTGACAGATCCTGAAGCTCAATCAGGCAGCGGCTTAAAAGATGGTTGATGCCGTTTTGTTCATCTAGTGCCAATTGAAAATGTATGCTTTGTGATGTTTCTATTAAGCGGTTGGCATTGTTGAGTTTTCGATGCTCATCTTCCAGACGTGAAAGTTCATTTTCCTGTAGTTCAAAGTCATTCAGTTCCTGAACCTGAAAACGTAAAAGCGCTAATTTAGCATCACGTTCTGCAGTATCCTGCTTTAATTTATGGTACTCAGATGATTTTTTTTTCCATTGCTGATAACACTGATTGAGTTCTTTGCGCAAGGCACTGGTGCCGGCAAAATTATCCAGTAATAAGCGTTGTTCATCTGTTTTGAGCAGCGCTTGATGGGTATTCTGGCCATGAATATTAACCAGTTGCTCGCCCAGTTCTCGGAGTATTTGCAAGGGGATTGGCTGGCCATTAATAAAGCCTCTGGAACGCCCCTTAGCATTGATTGTACGCCGGATCAGACACTCGCCATCACTGTCCAGTTCATTGTCCAGTAACCATTGTTCTATACCTGAATCCTGAAGATCAAATTCTGCGACAATATCAGCACGTTCTGCACCATGACGAATCGCAGATGCTTCTGCTCGATCACCCAGTACCAGCCCCAGCGCATCAATTAGAATGGATTTACCCGCACCCGTTTCACCGGTCAAAACGGTGAGGCCGGAATTGAGCTCCAAATCTAATGAATCAACGACAGCGAGGTTGTTTATAGTTATGTGGGTCAGCATAGTGTTCTTTTAATCTGGCTTATTTTTTCAGTTTCTCGCCCCAGCGCAACTTGGCTCTGAGGATTTCAAAGTAGTCGTAGTCTTTAGGGTGTAAAATTGTGATGTATTTTGGATGACGCATAATTTTAACATGATCACCCGGTAAAAGATTAAAATTAATCTGACCATCATAAGTTACCTGTGCCTGAGTTGAAAAACGATCACTGACAACAATATCAATTTCACTTTCACCGGAAATAACTACCGGCCTGTTACTCATAGTATGAGGACAGATAGGGACTAATTCCATGACATTAAGCGAAGGATATAAAATGGGCCCGCCGCCTGAGAGTGAATAGGCAGTTGATCCCGTTGGTGTTGAAATAATAAGACCATCCGCATGCATGGAGTGCATAAATTTATTGTCGATATAGGTTTCAATTTCAATCATGCGGGCGACATCGGTTTTATGGATCACCACATCATTGAAGGCGTTGCCGCCGCCAAAATAATGACCGTTACGCTCTATTTCACTGATGATCAAAAAACGGTTTTCTTCGGTGTATTCTCCGGCCATGATTTCATCCAGAGCCTTATGGACATCAATGGCACATAAATCCACCAGGAAGCCAAGATGCCCCAGATTAATACCCAGCAAGGGGACGCCAAAACCAACCAGACTCCTGGCTGCACTGAGTAAGGTACCGTCACCACCAACGATAATGATTAAATCGCATTGTTCGCCAAGTTGTGTTCGAGTGATCTGCTCCATGCCATGATCAGTAAAGACAGCAGCAGTGCTTTCATCCAGAAACACATCACAATCTTTGTCCAGAAAATATTCATGCAAACTGACTAATGCATCTTCCACACTGGGATCGGCATATTTTCCAATCAGGCCAATGGTTTTAAAGGTTCTTTTTGGTTCGGTGTCTTTCATGCTTTGGGCCAGGTTTTAAGTTTATTTTAATATGATTATAGTTATGAAATTAGCACAAAAGGAGTCTTCAGCCAAATAAAATTTGTTACTGCCGCTTTGCTATCATACAAAAGCAAATAA
>JAPVVU010000052.1 GCA_028571885.1 Gammaproteobacteria bacterium
ATAGTATGGCTGTTGGTAACCGCCGCCATAATATGGCTGCTGATAACCACCACCACCGTAACCAGGACCATAACCACCGTAACCACGACCATAACCACCATAACGGTAATCATCATCATCATCATCAATCATGTCTTCCATTTCTTCCATCCAGTATCTTGGATCCCACTCATCATATGGGTTACAGCCAGGAATTTTACCATAAGGGCCATAACATTCATCGTTATCACCACCCCAGAACGCTGAAACATTTGTTGCCGCCCCAAGAACAAATGCTGAAAAAACTGATATTGCAATTATTTTTTTCATCTCTATCTCCCTACCCTATTTTTATTAACTCGAAAACAATAATGTGTTAAGTGACTATAACATTAAACAAAGGCACATTTCATTGCCTTTTCTTAAAAAAACAATAAAATCCACTCAATGTAAAACAGTATATCATAATATATCACAGTACTAATACTTTATTCAACCTCATTTTAATTCTGTCTGCTTCAATAGAATTATACATTTCTTTCTCAGTCGCACCCCAAACCACACCGGGCCAGTAAGCATCTGATTTGTAACGGCCAATAATATGAATATGCATTTGATTCACAATATTTCCAATGGCGGCCACATTCAATTTATCCGGCTTAAATTCACTTGCTACAAAATTTGATATTTGATTAATAACATTAAATACTTGAGTGTGCGTTGCTTTATCTAATTCATAAAGTTCAGTTTTATCTGTTTTTGGTACCAGAATAAACCAGGGAACAAGTGCATTATTCATCAACAATATTAAAAATTGTTCAGATTCTGACAAAATAAAACAATCATTTTTTAATCGTGGATCCAGTTCAAATTTTTTCATGTTACGTTTCTTAAGGGTTTGGGTTAGTTTCTAAAGCAATATCCTGGCTAAAAAATCCACGAATTTTAAAGTGTATTGATTCATGTATCGATAAAAAGACCGGGATAATAATCAGCACCAATACAGTCGCAAATGCCAGACCATAAGCAATAGATACTGCCATTGGAATCAAAAACTGCGCTTGCAGTGAAGTTTCAAAAAGCAAGGGAGTCAAGCCGGCAATAGTTGTCAGCGAGGTTAATAATACTGCACGCAAACGTTGTACGGACGCTTCAACCAGCGCATCATGAACCAGCATACCTTTGTCTCTCAGACGCTTGTAAAAGCTAACGAGGATAATTGAGTCATTCACAACGATACCTGATAAACCAAAAATACCAAAAAATGACAACAAAGTCAGATCAATACCCTGTATCCAGTGCCCCCAGATTGCACCAACCAGACCAAATGGAATAATTGACATAACTACCAGAGGCCAGCCATAAGAAGCAAAAACCCACGCCAGTACAATATAAATAATCGTCAGTCCGAGGATCCCTCCCCACTTCATATCCACCATAGTTTCTTTTTGATCAGCTGTACGTCCTTCGAAGCTATAATCCAACCAATATTTCTGTTTTAGTTCAGGCAATATTTTTTCTTCCAAAGAAGCAATGATATCATTCACATTATTAACATCCGGATTCACTTCCCCGGAAACTTCCAGAGCCAGTTCACCATCCGCATGACGCAACACTTCAAAACCCTGTCTGACAGTCCACTGTGCCACACTGGTCAGAGGTACAAATTCTCCTGCAGGTGTTCGAATATTAATACGCTGCAGGGTATTAATTTGCTCTCTTTCCTGTTTAGGCAGCTGGACACGCACTTCTACCTCATCAGCACCATCCTGAAAAATCTGCACCAGATTACCATCAAACGCAGTGCGTAACTGCCGCCCGATATCAGTCACTGTTAAACCCAGAATTTCACCCACGGGTCTAAGCTGATAGATCAATTGTTCCTTACCATAAGGCATATCATCATCAACACCATAAACGCCATCGATACTTCTTAATGCCTGAGTTAATTCGGTCGCTGCCAGTTTCAATTGTTCATTATTGGAACCATTAAGACGAATGGCTATATCACTTCCCTGAGGACCTGTTTTACGCGATACAATGGTCAGATTATCCATACCAGCTACATCATCTAGTTTGTCTTTCCAATGTTTAATAAATTGTGTATTACGGACACTACGATGATCAGGCTCAACTAACTGCACAAAAATAGCACCTAATTGATCACCTTTTTTTCTAGAACTGCCGCCACTGAAGGAACTACCGCTAATAGTCACTGCCATATCAACAATATTACCACCGAGTTCCTCACTGGTTTCATTGAGTTTATCTTCCATATGTTTGAGATAGGCTTGTGTCTGCTCTCGTGATGTGCCTGAAACAAAACTGACATTAGCATAAACAATTTGTGCTTCCGGGGAGGGAAAAAAAGTAAAATTAATCCGTCCTCCGGCAACCAGCCCCACAGTCATAATCAAGCTGGAAAAAACCAAAGCAACAGTAATAGCACGATGCTTCAAAGACCAGCTGATCACTCGACGAAATTTGTTTTGGCGAAATGAGTCAAAGGCATCATCCAGGCGAACGCGAAGACTCCGACGTTCTTTTTTGTTATCCCCATCAATACCTTTTATGTCTTGATTAAGTATAAATTGATCATTCTTCACGTGAGTTCGTTTTATATGAGAGAAGGCATTACGTAAATGTCCCGGCAAAACAAAAAAACTTTCCACCAGTGAAGCCAGAATGACGCAGATAACAATCAAGGGAATATCAAACAATATATTTCCCATAATGCCGCCAATCATCATTAAAGGTAAAAAAGCAGCAATGGTCGTTAATGAGGAGGCAATGACTGGTACAAACATTCTTTTTGCCCCGCCTTCGGCCGCCATCAGCGGTGCTTCACCTGCCTGATAATGTGACAGCGCATCCTCGCCCACCACAATCGCATCATCGACAATAATCCCCAGTGCCATAATCAGTCCAAACAGACTGATCATATTAATCGTACCACCCGCCAGGTAAAGAATGGCCAGAGTGGCCATAAAAGAAACTGGAATGCCCAATGCAACCCAGAATGCCACACGGGCATTTAAAAACAGATAGAGGATAAGCACCACCAGAACCAGTCCTCCGCCCCCATTTTTAACCAGCAGATAAATTCGGTCACGGATCATTTGCCAGCTGGCATCAAAGACTTCTATCTTAATATTGGGCGGCAGAGTCGCCTGCGTTTCAAGCAGCCACTCTTGCAGTATTTCAGCGGCTTTAAGTGCATGCCCGTCTTCTGTTCGCTGCAAAGCTAATTCAACAACGGGCTGACCATACTTATAACGTAAAACACCTTCATCATCAGGCTGACGTTTAATTGTAGCCACATCGCCTAAACGAACAAAATCGGTGCTGTTCGCCACAACGGGGATACGGGAAAATTCCATCTCACTTCGAGCCTGTTCCAGACTGCGTAACTCTTTGGCATTATGTCTATTGCCAAGAGTTCCTGCGGGGACATCCTGGCTAAAAGTATTAATACGGGTGCTGATTTCATCCAGAGTCAGCTCAAGATATTGTAATTGTTCAATGGGAATTTCAATACTGACTTCTTCATCAGGCAAACCATTAATTTCTACTTTATCAATGCCCCGCTTGCTCAGCTCGCGTTCAAATTTATTTGCCAGAATTCTCAGTTCACGTAAATCGTCAGTACCAGAGATAAGAAGTTTGGCCACACCTTCATAACGCACCAGATTTTCAATGGGAATTTCAATGCTGATTTCTTCATCAGGCAAGCCATTGATTTCTACCTTGTCAATTCCTTTGCGGGTCAATTCTCTTTCAAACTGATTAGCCAGCATTCTAAGTTCACGTAAATCCATTTCTTGTGAAGGATCGCCACCGGACAAAATAATTTTGGCCACACCTTCATACCGGGTCAAAGTTTCAACCTGTGGTTTTTCTGCATCCTTGGGTAAATTTCGAAATTCATCTACCTTTTGTTTGACTTTATCCAAAGCCAGGATCATGTTGCTGCCGTCATTAAACTCCAATACTATGGATGAGACATCCTGTGCTGAAGTTGATGTCATATTTTTTACGTTATCAACTGATTTAAGTGCCTGCTCCAAAGGAATGGTGATCCCATCCTCAATATCTTCAGCACTTGCGCCACTCCAGATCACACGCACACTGATACGATCCAGCTCAAAGGTAGGAAAAAATTGTATATTAAGTTTAGACAGTGCGAAGACACCAGAGAGGATCATCATCATCATCAATAGATTGGAGGCAACCTTATGATGGGCAAAAATGGCTAGTATTTTCATTCTTTAATGCTTTCTTTAACTCTTTCATCGACGACAACATCCACTTTCAACCCTGTAAAAGCATTGGGCAGATGGGTAGTAAGAATGCTGTCACCCGACTTCAACTCATCACTCTCAACCAAAAGTTCAGGCTCTTGAGTAAGTGTTTGAGAATCGACAATACTACCTTCGCTATAATATTCTCCGATGGTTTTAACTTTGATTGCCTGCAGACGATTATCTTTAATTTGATATAATCGATCACTACCATACATAGCCTGATAGGGTACTTTAATCATATTATCCCGAGCAGGTCTTTGCAGACGCACGACAACAATCGCCCCCATTCGAAAATTAACCTGCTCAGCCGTTATAGTAAAAATGGCGTCAACCCCACTGGCCTGAGCTTCACCTGAAATACGCGCCAGAAGTAGCGGTACCTGTTGACTGCCGCTCTCCTGACTGCCGCTGCTGGCATCACCTTTAAGAACAGAACCTTCACGGATGCTTTGCTGAATTTCTGCTAACACACTCACGGGTAATTTAGCTCGAATTTCCAGGTGTTCCATAGAATAAAAACTGAGTAATTTTTCATTATTATTAACGCGATCACCCTGCGCAACATTCACTTTGGCTACCACACCGGAAAAAGGCGCAACTATCTGGCTTCGCTCCAATGCCAAACGAGCTTGTAATAAATCCGCTTCGGCCTGCATCAGTCGCGCTTCTAACTGTTCCTGACGAGATTGATGCTCATCCACTGAAAACTGACTGGCATTGTAGGATAAACGCTGTTTTTCAACCTGCTGCATAGCTTTCTCGGTTTCAGAAATAGAACCAAGATTTTGCCGCTTAACTTTTTCTGCCCGAGCCAGTGCTTTCTCACTCAAACGAAGTAACTTCTTTTCATTTTTCAATGATTCAAGGTTTATTTTATGTCGTAATTGATCACTTTCAATCAATGCTTTAAGCTCCTTCACCTTAGCCTGAGTCCGCATTAGGCGTGGTTCAAAGTCAGCTTGGTCAAGACTGAGCATTAATTGTCCTTTGTCAATATATTCACCCTCTTTCACCAAAACCTTTGCTACTTGACAGGCTGCCGGTGCGGCGGCATTTAATAATTCTGAAGTTTCCACTCTGCCATACAAAGTAATGACTGGAGACAGCTTTTGTTTTTCAACAATGCTCTGCTCTACCCGCCAGACATGCTCATTGGTTTCAATTTCAGGTGATTCTTTTTTTGTTGCAAGCATCATTTTAAAAAAAACAATGGCAAGAATTAAAATAATAAGCGGTATAATAAATTTTTTTAGCATTGGTTGTTTTTATCAGTTTTTTAGGTGTTTAATTTTCAAGTGTTTGTATAAATTTTAAACAGGCATCTTCAGTAGACAGCTGAATCTCCTCAATTATCGGCAA
Organism: Gammaproteobacteria bacterium; assembly: GCA_028571885.1. Lineage (GTDB taxonomy): Bacteria > Pseudomonadota > Gammaproteobacteria > GRL18 > GRL18 > GRL18. The sequence goes on from JAPVVU010000052.1 coordinate 5,643, forward strand.
CTCTGGCTTAAATACCAATAAACTTTGCACAAAAATTCCTGAAGTGAATTCTATTTGTTTATAGGAGATTTTAGTGTCAATTTCAGAAAAACGTCCTTTTTCAGTAAACATTTCAAACAGGGGCGTTGACTGAAAGCCACAACTAGGTGACTTTGACTTAACAATAAAACCTTTTATATCAGGATATTGTTGCAAAAATATCTCAGCGTATGAGGTTAATGGTTCCGTGACATCCAGTCTGTGATTTTCGACACCAAGAACTTGAATTTGTTCGTTGTTATCTCTCACAAGCTGAATTTTTGGCCTTGGTACACTCAATCCAATAGCAACCTCAGGACAAAAAGGCACCAGCTCAACTTTATCAGAAAACTGATTCAAAAAGATATCCACTAGCAACGAATGTTTCTTTTCTCTACCATCGTATCGAACTCGATGTCCCAGCAAACAGGCGCTCACTGCAATTTTGGGTTTATTTATCATTATTTAAATCAACTAAAGCTTTTATTGGTTGAGGTATCTTAAATTGGCTAAGGGCTATTAATGGGCTGAAGGCTCTAAATTAATACTAAACCGGCACCTAAACAAGCTTTTGTTTAATCATATCCTATTAATATGATAATATTTGACCTCTTTTATCCATAATCATCAATAAAACAGGACTTCAGCATGAAAATCGGCACTCCTCTATCTCCCACAGGCACTCGGGTACTTTTCTGTGGCGGTGGTGAACTGGCTAAAGAAGTTGTTATTGAATTACAGCGATTAGGTGTTGAAGTGATTGTTGTGGATCGTTATGAGCATGCCCCGGCAATGCAGCTTGCTCATCGCAGTCATATCATTAATATGCTCGATGGCGCTGCACTGCGCAAGGTGATCGAAACAGAGCAGCCTCACTATATCGTGCCTGAAATTGAAGCCATTGCAACACAAACCTTAGTAGAACTTGAAGATGAAGGCTTTAATGTAATTCCTTCTGCTCGTGCGGCCAACCTGACCATGAACCGTGAAGGTATTCGCCGTTTGGCTGCCGAAGAGTTGCAGATAAGAACCTCTCCCTATAAATTTGCTGAAACCAGGGAAGAATACCTCGCTGCTGTCAATGAAATTGGTATCCCTTGCGTTGTCAAACCTATTATGAGTTCTTCCGGCAAGGGTCAGAGTACCATAAAATCTGCTGGTGATATTGAGAAGACCTGGAAATATGCTCAGGAAGGTGGCCGCTCCGGTGAAGGTAAGGTTATTGTGGAAGGTTTTATCGATTTTGATTATGAAATCACCCTGCTCACGGTTCGACATGCCAATGGGACTTCATTTTGCGAACCCATAGGTCATAAACAGATCGATGGTGATTATCGAGAGTCCTGGCAACCTCAGTCAATGAGTCAAAGCGCCAAAGAAAAGTCCATACAGATTGCACAGGCAGTGACTGATAACCTGGGTGGCTGGGGTCTGTTTGGTGTTGAATTATTTATTAAAGGTGATGAGGTCTACTTTAGTGAAGTATCACCCCGCCCGCATGACACGGGTCTGGTTACTCTGATCTCTCAGGATTTATCCGAATTTGCTTTGCATGCCAGAGCCATTCTGGGTCTGCCAATTCCCGGTATTCGGCAATATGGCCCAAGCGCTTCCGCTGTCATTCTGGTTAATGGTGAATCATCTCAGGTTGAATTCGGTCATCTGGAAAACGTACTTGCAGAACCGGATACACAACTCAGATTATTTGGTAAACCCAAGGTGAAGACTCAGCGACGCATGGGCGTTGCTCTGGCACTGGATGAATCAATTGAGCAGGCTCGTGCAAAAGCAGTTCGCTCATCTGAAGCTGTTCATATCAATCTTTAGGCGTAATCCCCGCCTCATGCGCCTGCTTTTGGTGGTTACCCTGAGATGTCTCTGAATCGATTATCGATGTACCCAGCGATGAATAATAAACCAGCTCAGCAGGCCAGCAAACAAAAATAATACCCACAAACTCAGTGGGATGGTGTTGATCTGATCACCTATTACAACCATAATAATAATTAGAGGTAATATCCCCAGGCCTGTTGTCCAGAGAAAAGTCCACCATTTCACATTCACCAGACCTGCCGCATAGTTAATCAAGTTAAAGGCAATAATCGGGATAAAGCGGCTAAAGAGTAATGAACCCGTGCCATAATGCTGAGTCCAGTCATCCAGTTTATGTTGCTGCTGCTGGTTGAGCAATTTGATAACAAGGGGTTTGCCAAACTTTTTTGCTAAGGAAAAAGCCACACAAGCCCCCATCATGGCTCCACTCCAGGTAATAACAACACCCCAAAAAGGACCATAAATCATACCATTGGCAATGGCGACAAATTCTGCTGGAAAAGGAATAAAGGAATGTATGATCATAAGCCCCAGAGAAACCAGTACACCCCATTGTCCTGAAGCTCGTACCATTTGTAGTATTTCATCCAGAGAAAGATGAGGCCACCCGGTTAATACCCCTGCGTTTTTTTGCAGCACCAATTCAATAAGTAACAAGCCCAGTAAAATCGCCAAAAGACATGCAAGAAAAATAAACAGTTTAAAATTTAAACGACTGAATTTTGTTTTTAACATGTGCAGTCCAATAATAAGCTGCGTTATTTGTAGCAAAACAGGTTTAAATCAGGTAGCGTAGTAACGCACTCGATAAGCAGCTCAGGATTTATTTAAATCAGCCTTCACTTGCATCAGCTCATCGATTCGGCGTATATAATGCCGCGTTTCAGACGGTGTAAAGGGTGATACTTTATCCCAGCTATTAATAGCTTCCGGCGCTTCATTTTTTTCATCTCTTAGTTTTTTTCGCGCTTTTAATACCCGATTAAAACCAGCATTATAACTGGCAAAGGTAAAATTCATTCGCTCATCAACAGAGATATCTTTTTTCTTCCAGCGCTTATAAAGCTGTCTATTATAATAAATCGCTGCGGCAATATTCCAGCGGGGTTCTTCAATTTTCCCCAAATTGGGCTTTTTCAGTAATATTTCTTTATAGGTCGAGGGCATTATCTGCATGATACCAATTGCACCTACTGTACTTTTCGCTTTTGGGTTCAGACCTGACTCCGCGATCCCCTGAGCTTTAAACCAGTGCCAGTCAACGCCAGGTCCAAAATAATGTTTGGTATTTTTCTTAAAATGACGATCGTATTTACTGGTCCAGTACTTATGTTTAACGTGTTTATGAGAGCCCGCCAAAACAATTGCTGGTAACAAAATCAAAATAATCCACAAAAAACTGCGGCTGCGCATTAATTTAATCCCAAACCAATAACGAGCCCTAGTGCTGTGCCAATACCAATAAACATGCCCATCAACATCAGACCCACAGCAATATTACCCTCAGCTAATTGATCAGGGATGCTGAAACTGACGATATGGCTGAATAATTTACAGCCGAACCACATAAAAAAGAGGGTCAGCAATCCGCCCATACAAGCGTATAGGACATTAAGAAACATAGGATCAATACTATCAGTCATTACCACTTTCCTAAATATTTTTTATTATTATAGAGGCGATACAATCAAGCAGCAGGATAAATTACTTTAATTGTTGCCGTATTCTTTAGTTAAGACTAGTCAAAATTTTCAATAATTTCAATACAAACAACTTGTTTTATAAACAATTGGCCACTTTAACCTGGAATAATACTTTACTTACAGCATAGTATCGGTACTCATCTCCTGAAGATGATTACTCTATGAATTTTAAGCCTATTCCTTTTGGATCAACACGTACTATTTTCATCTCAATAACAGGTGCTTCAAACGGTGTATCAATTAGCTGCACCTGCACTTGACTTCCAATAGGCGGTAAATCAGCCGCTGGTGAAAGGAGGTAAATACCGCCATCGGAAATATCATGGGTTTTAACTTCAATAGTACCCGTATCAGGATGAGTTAACTTAACTCTTGAGATTAACTTAGTACGGACATGCTGTCTGTTTTCTTCACTCATAATTTATTATATTTTCTCTTTTTATTTTATAAGGGATTAATTAAGAAAAGCTCATAGCTGTTTCTTAGGCTTTTTGGCAACATTATCTCTTAAATATACAGGACTGACCTGCTCGGCACTGACCAGATTTTCATTTTCAGCCTCTTTAAGCGCCAGATATGCAATATCCTTTGCATGGGGATAAAAAGAATTATCATTTATTTCACCCTTATCAACCGCTGAGCAGCATTGTTTTGCAATAGATAAGAGTTGTTCAGTATAAACTGACCAGCCATTGCCCACCGTCATCCAGCTGTTGTCGAGAGTAATTAAATCATCTAAAACTGATTCCAGCAGTTCTGGTTTCAGCACTTGTTCATGGCCGGTCAGCGTCATAAAACCATCTGTCATTTCATACGCAGCAAAGTAAATTTCATCCATTCTGGCATCATTTGCCACTAGTCGTTTATTGCTTTGCTCAGAACATTGCTCATAAAAACCATTGGCAGACAAAGAGCCCTGAGCAATAGCAGCCAGTGAAGAAATTTGCGCAACCGGCAGATCTGCACCATAAGCAATAGCCTGAATAACGCCAGTAGCGACTCGAACGCCTGTAAATGCACCGGGCCCGCGTCCAAAGGCCAGAACATCAATTTGTTTGATATCATAACCCGCTTCATTCAAAACTGAATCAATCATGGGTAAAATGAGTTGTGTATGTTGTCTGGGTGCAATTTCAAAGCGCTCAATACAGGAAAAGTCATGTTGATCCCCCTCAAATAACACGGTAGAGCAGGCATTGCTGGAAGTATCAAGAGCAAGTATTTTCATGTATCAGGATTAAATTATATATTAAAAACAATATTCTAACAGAAAATATGATAAGTCATACCTTTGTCATGATTTCTGTTTTTGCATTATTTGAAGTATCCTTGAGAATGTTGTTGAATTTCATGGCAGAGAATTTTTTCTGCAATTGAGAAAAATCAGTTTCAATAGGCATTTCAGGTAAAGTTTTTCGCAGATAGTAGCCATAAGTTTTACTAAAAAGGCGTGGATCAGCTATCACCAGAATGCCGTAATCATCAATATCACGAATCAAACGCCCTACACCCTGCTTTAGAGCCATAGCTGCCTGTGGTAATTGATATTGGTAAAAAGCATTCAAGCCCTGCTGCTGCATCGAATTAATCCGCGTTTGCAGTACTGGATCACCGGGTGATGCAAAGGGCAGCTTATCAATAACAACACAGGATAATGCCTGCCCTTTAACGTCAACACCTTCCCAAAAGCTGCTGGTGCCTAACAAAATAGCTTTATTTGATTTTTTAAATTGATCCACCAGCTGCTGTTTTGGCGCATCACCCTGAACATAGAGTTGAAAGTCCATTGTTTGCAATATTTCTCTGGCTTCATGCATAGCACGATAGGAAGTAAACAAAATAAATGTTTTGCCTTCCAGCCATTCAACAATAGGTAGAATGGCCCGAATAAGAGATGATGTATAAAGTGCATCGCTGGGCAGTGGTAAGTTTTGCGGCGCATAAAGAATAGCCTGCTGACTAAAGTTAAAAGGACTCTCAAGCTTGATGACATCACAATCAATCAATGCCAGTTGACTGGCAAAATGGGCAAATAATGACTTATCCTGATTTTGCGGGTTTCTATCTGGCTCATGGCTGTTAATCTGCTCATGGCTGTTAGTCCGCTCATGGCTGTTCACGGTTAATGTCGCCGAAGTAAAAATCCAGCTTGAGGACGTTGAGTCAAGGTGCTGTTTAAATTCGTCACCAACCGTTAACGGCGTGAGTTGAATAGTAAAGGACTGACCTTTACACTCAAACCAATGGATCATACCTTCAGGTGTGCTTCCAGTGAGTTCATCAAAGCTGATTAATAACCGTTCACTGCGTTTGAAACAGCTTTCCAGTTCGACACTATCGACAGCCAGTGATTCTAAAAATACTTTTAGTTTTCTCAGACCATATAATACTTCATCACACAGAGGCTTAACCGATGCACTTATCACTGACCAACTGCCTCGCTGCTTATATCGATTAAGCACCATGAACAGATCATCCAGCATTTTCCTGATGTCATCATTCAAAGCAATAAAACGTTCAACAGGTGCCGATGACTTTGCAATAAAACGTCGACTATCCTTTAATAATTCTTTTATTTGTCTTGAAGAAATTTGTCGTGAGAAAAAGCGCGATGCGATATCTGGTAATTGGTGTGCCTCATCAATAATATAGGTCTGAGCTGACGGCAGCAATTCGCCTAATGTATCGGTTTTTAATTTAAGATCAGCCATAAGAAGGTGGTGATTAACAATAACAATATCTGCCTCAAAAGCCTGCTCTCTTGCTTTCAAAACATAACAGTCATTATGTACAGGACAGGCACTACCAAGACAATTATCGCTCGTTGATGTGACAATCGGCCAGACAGGCGATTGTTCTTCAAGCGTATCAAATTCAGCAATATCGGCAAATTCTGTTTGCCCCAGATATTGCCTGATTACGAAGTC
>JAPVVU010000053.1 GCA_028571885.1 Gammaproteobacteria bacterium
CTGGGATGGCTGGAAACTTCTCACTGAAAAATTAGGCAAGAAAGTTCAATTAGTGGGCGACGATCTTTATGTCACCAATCCAAAGATCTTCAAAGAAGGTATTGACAAAGGCATAGCCAACTCTATTTTGATAAAAGTGAATCAAATCGGCACTTTAACTGAAACACTTGAAGCCATACAAATGGCAAAAGATGCGGGTTACACTGCAGTTGTTTCTCATCGTTCAGGTGAAACAGAAGATACAACTATTGCTGATCTTGCCGTGGCAACTTCTTGTGGACAAATCAAAACGGGTTCATTATCACGCTCTGATCGGATAGCTAAATACAATCAACTGATTCGTATTAGCGAAGATTTAGGTGATAAGGCAATTTATCCGGGAAAAGAGACTTTCTATAACCTATAAAAAGTCTATTACAAAAAAAGGAATGGGGCGCTTTTTGACTATTCGTTTGATAAAGAAAGTCATTTGATAAAAAAAGTCTTTTGATAAAAAAAGTGTTTAGTCAGGAGCAGCCCCTTTTTTCAGGAGACTGATTTTTAAGCAATGAATTATATCATTACAATTTTACTGGTTCTGTTAATTGTACTGCAATACGATTTATGGGTTGGCAAAGGTAGTATCGCGGAAGTCAGACAACTGGAGTCTGCACTTGAACTGCAGTCAGTAGAAAACCAACATCTGAAAGAACGTAATGATGCGCTCAAAGCAGAAGTACTGGATCTAAAAAACGGCCTTGAAGCGATTGAAGAAAGAGTCCGTACAGAATTGGGTATGATTAAAGAAGATGAAACTTTTTTTCATGTCATTGAGAAAAAATGATAGTAAAAAAATCAAACTCACGCTCTTCTTCTAAAGATGTCTCTGTAAACTCTTATAAAAAGAAGTACTGGGCCGTTATTCCGGCTGCAGGTGTAGGCAAACGTATGGGCAGTAAGATTCCTAAACAATATCTACAGCTGGCGGGAAAAACAGTGCTTGAACAAACACTTTCTATTTTCCTTCAACATCCGGACATTAGTGGTCTTGTGGTTGCCATCACTCAAGGTGATCCGTATTGGCAGGACATTTCAGATAATTTTAATAAAAAAAATGCTCAATTAGTGATTGTTGCACCGGGAGGTAGTGAGCGTTGTCATTCTGTTCTTAATGCATTGCAGACGCTTTCAGAATATGCCTCTGATGATGATTGGGTTCTGGTACATGATGCCGCTCGTCCCTGTTTAAAGCGTGATGACATTGATCGTCTCATTGAACAATTGAGTGACACCACAGTTGGCGGCCTCTTAGGCCTGCCTATGGCAGATACAGTTAAACGTTGTGATAAAGCTCAAAAGGTTCTGTCGACAGTGGATCGAAGTGAACTCTGGCGTGCCTTGACCCCACAAATGTTTCCTTTTAAACGCCTTAAAGATTCCCTGGAAGATGCAATTAATAGTCATGCAATGGTGACGGATGAAGCTTCAGCCATTGAGCGACAGGGTTTGAAGCCGCAAATGGTTGAAGGACATCCTGGTAATATCAAGATCACCCATCCGGGTGATCTGCAGCTGGCAGAACTTTTTCTTTCCCAATCAGTTGATTAGGGCTCTTGCCAGGAACTTATGCTAGAAACTTATGCCAGGAACTCTTACTTAGGAAATAGATATGATAAGAATAGGTCATGGTTATGATGCCCATCGTTTTTCGGATGAAGACACAATCTCGTATGAAGACAAGGTCTCTACGGAAGATTCTATATCAGCTAATAAAGAGTCATTACTCGCTGCTTCAATTGTTATTGGTGGTGTCAAAATACCTCATAGCCATGCATTACTGGCGCATTCAGATGGTGATGTATTAGTTCATGCTCTTTGTGATGCCTTGCTGGGCGCTTTGGCTCTGGGTGATATCGGTAAGCATTTTCCAGATACATCAGCAGAATTTAAAAATATTGATAGCCGGATTTTACTAAGAAAAGTCATGCAGGCAGTCACTGATGCAAACTATAAAGTCTCTAATGCCGATATGACTATTATTGCTCAAGCCCCAAAAATGGCTGCGCATATTGAGACAATGTGCAGCAATCTTGCCAATGATCTCAAAATACAGCGCTCACAGATTAATGTGAAAGCTACAACAACTGAGAAAATGGGCTTTACCGGGCGTAAAGAAGGCATTGCTGCTCATGCAGTGGTTTTACTGGAACAATAAAAGAAGTTGTAAGTTGTAAGTTGTAAGTTGTAAGTTGTAAGTCAAAAAATTAATATTAACTGAGAAAACACTATTGAGTGACACAGATTTAGATTTATCTGAAATTTATCCTATAATCAGGGTAGAAGATCTGGTTTATGCACATACTGCTAAGAATGGACCACAAGGTCGCGCAAAATTTAAGGTTAATGCCGAGGATTTTATTGTCCGAGAGACGCTGAGTTTTGAGCCGGAAGGTGAAGGAACCCATGCTTACCTCTATATTGAAAAAACCAATACTAATACAGAATGGCTGGCCAGGCAGCTGGCCCGTTTTGTTGGTGTTGAAGCGAAAGAAATCGGTTATGCGGGGTTAAAAGACAGAAATGCTGTCACATCACAATGGTTTAGTGTTAATCTTGAAATAATTGATGAACCCAACTGGGATGATTTTCAACTGGATGGGGTTAAAATTTTACTAAAAACCTTACACCGAAGGAAATTAAAACGCGGTGTTATCAAGCATAATGAATTTGAAATTGTGCTCAGAGATGCAGTGGATGTCACTGCAGAAGAATTGAACAATAAAGTAAAGCTCATTCAATTATCAGGTGTTCCAAATTATTTTGCTCAGCAGCGCTTTGGTCATGATTACAATAATTTGACTCGTGGTGCACGATGGTTTAATGGCAGTCAGAAAATTAAAAAACGGGCTGATAAAAGTATAATACTTTCAGCAGTTCGCTCTATGGTTTTTAATCAAATGCTGTCACAAAGAATACAAACAACGGGTTGGAATGAGCTTATTAATGGTGAAATTATGATGTTGTCAGGCACTCATTCTATTTTTTCTGCACCAGAAATCGATGACGAAATAATAAAACGTTTTCATCAGGGGGATATACATCCAACCACCGCTTTATGGGGTAGGGGGCAACTAAGCTCTGAAAAACAATTGCTGGCATCAGAACAAGCAGTGGCTGATAATTTGTCAAAGTGGTGTGATGGTCTGGAGAAACAGGGTTTGAAGCAGGATCGTCGTGCAGCAAGACTGTTTCCTGAAAATCTATCAATCAAATTTGAAGATGAATCATCAGATGATGTGTTGAAAAAATTGACCTTGTCATTTTCTCTGCCAAGCGGGACTTATGCAACCGCAGTTTTACGAGAAATTATTCAGTTTTAAAGTTACTTAAATGTTTTTTTCAGAAAGATGTTAACATATCGATATAGAGTGACGATTTAAACAATAAATTATACCAAGAGTTAGAATATGAAAAAGTTTATTTTTAATGTTTTATTTTTTACATTATTTTTATTGCCATTAAGTGTTGTTTTTGCAGGACCGACACAGTCGACCTCCTCTAAGAATAAAACAACAGTTAATCTTGCTTCAGTGAGTGCGATTGTCATTGATAAAAAAAATAATTCTGTATTATTTGAAAAAAACTCTAAAATTGTTATGCCCATAGCGTCTCTTACCAAACTGATGACAGCAATGGTGATATTGGATGCAAAATTATCTCTGAAAGAAAAAATACGTTTTACTAAAGAAGACAAAACCAGTATTAATAATTACTACTCAAGGATCAGAATTGGTTCGGAGCTCAGCCGTGGTGATGTATTGCGAATTGCCCTGATGTCATCAGAAAATCTTGCTGCTTCATCATTAGGACGTACTTATCCAGGAGGCTCTTCTGCCTTTGTTAAAGCGATGAACAAAAAAGCCAGAGCATTGGGAATGAAACAGACACATTTTGTGAATTCGACAGGCTTGTCGGAAAAAAATGTTTCAACCGCATCCGATCTGGCCAAAATGGTTGCTGCTGCAACAAAATATAAATTAATCAAACAATATACGACAACACAAGTTTATACCGCGCGTTTTAAAAAGCCCCGTTATAATTTAGCTTATACTAATACCAATGTCTTAGTTCGTGCCGGGCATCAGGATGTTAAACTCAGTAAAACGGGTTATCTTGATGAAGCAGGACGCTGTCTGGTGATGTTACGACGAATCGGCAACAAAGATATGATTATGGTATTTTTGGACTCATTTGGTAAGCGTAGTCCTATTGGTGATGCTAATCGTGTAAAGAAATGGCTGCAAACCGGTAACCGGGGCAAGGTTGCAAAATCGGCCTCAAATTACCAACGTGTTAAATTAGCTTTTTATTCAAAAGAAAATTAACGTCACCTTTTAGTTTGTATTGTTTTTATCCAGCGCATCATCTTCAGGACGTCCAAATTTACGGCCGTTATAGGTGAGTACTAAAACAGATAGACTCAGTATAACAATGGATACACTGATACTGAGTAACAGGTATAGATGAAATTCATCAGAAACCTTTTGTACATCTATGACCAGGTGTCGAGATAAGGCTGTAATGGCAATGTAAATCAAGAACTGTACGGGTAAACGGTGCGTTTTAAAATATATGCCTACCATAGCGCCCAGTTCAAGATAGATAAATAATAATAAAATATCTTTTAGCTTTGCATAACCGCCAGACATAATATCTATATATTCATAAATAGCAGACCAGACAATCGTACCGCCAATAACGAATAATGCCAGATAGTGGAATATATCCACCATCAAATCACCCGTATTTTGAATCTTGTTTGTTATTTTATTCATATTAAATACCTATATGGAATAGCAATATGGAGTAGAAAGTGGAATAGCAATTATTTTTTAGGACGAAAGGGTTTTATAACATCCTCATCACATTCAAGATAAGGACCTTCAATCAGATCAATGCAATAAGGAATGGCTGGAAAAACAGCATCCAGACATTCCCGGATTGATTTAGGTTTTCCGGGTAAATTAACAATGAGAGAATTACCACGGATGCCTGCAGTCTGGCGGGAAAGAATGGCTGTTGGGACATATTGCAAACTGACCTGACGCATGAGCTCACCAAAGCCCGGCATCATTTTTTCACAAATGTTTTCAGTGGCCTCTGGTGTGACGTCTCGTTTTGCCGGTCCTGTACCACCAGTTGTAACAATCAAACAGCATTTTTCCTGATCGGCTAATTCAATCATGGTTTGTTCCAGATGTGCCTGATCATCTGGAATAACGCGATAAACTGATTCCCACTCTGAGGTAAGATAGTCGTTCATTGTGTCAATAATAGCCTTTCCGGAAAGGTCTTCATAAATTCCAGCGCTGGCTCTGTCAGAAGCGGTGATAATACCAATTTTAGCTTTCATACATTATACTCTGTTTTTTTTGTTACAATATGTAATTTGTTAAGTTGATGAATTTTAATAATCAATCAGTTTATTATTTTGTGAAAATTAAGTAAATACCTTCTGTCGTAATAATAACCTTAGAAAATAAGGGCTTTAAGGAATAATAGTTGGATTTGAAATGAAATTGTTGTTGATATTTATTTTTCTATTGCTAAGTCATGCCTCTGCCTGGTCAAGTGTGTTTAATCTGCCTGAAGATCCCAATGAAAGTGTGATTGGCCAATCACCTGAGACGCCTTTTTATACCCAGGCGAATGATGAAGATACACTTCTGGACGTGGCGAGACGGTATAATATTGGTCAAAATGAGATTATATTGGTTAACCCCAATGTTGATCGCTGGCTGCCTGGAACAAAAGCGTCTATTTTAATTCCCCACAGTCGAGTTTTACCCGATACACCTTGGAAGGGATTGACACTTAATTTACCGGAATATCGGTTGTACTATTTTTCTCCTGATAATAAAACGGTCATTACTCACCCTGTTAGTATTGGCCGCCAGGACTGGAATACTCCGCTTGGACAAACCAAAATTGTCACAAAAAAGGCTGACCCTACCTGGACACCACCGGCATCAATTAAAAAAGAACATGCTGAAAAAGGTGAACCACTGCCTGATGTGGTGCCTGCTGGCCCGGATAACCCATTAGGTCTTTTTGCCTTACGTCTGGGCATTCCCGGTTACCTGATTCACGGTACAAACAAGCCCTATGGTGTTGGTATGCGAGTGAGTCATGGCTGTGTGCGGATGTACCCGGAAGATATTGAAAAGCTATTTCCTGAAGTAAAAGTGGGTATGCCGGTTAATATTGTTAATCAACCCGTCAAAGTAGGGTGGTTGGATAAGAAAATCTATATTGAGGTGCATCCCCAATTAGAAGGAGAAGAATTGCCTTATGAAGAGTTGTATGAAAAGACAATGGGGTTGATAAAAAAGACATTTTTTAAACATAATTATCAACAGAGATTAGTTGTTGAAGGGCAGGCATTAAGACAGGCTCTGGAACAAAAAAATGGTCTGCCTGTTGCCATTACTCAGGCTGTTCTGGTTAAAACCGATCCTGTTGATGAACTATTTTAAGTGAATAATTCTAATAACAATGATTGTCAGGTGAGCTTTATACTGTAATTATAAGGCTTAAAAATATAAACTCACCTGAAATGATTACTTCATCATTGATTTTTTGAACATACGATCCAGTTTGCTGTTGGTATCTGCAGCAGTTTGTTCAGCACGATTGGCAGTTGCTTCGGCTGCTTTTGAACGTTCATTGGCTTCAGCCGCTTCAGCTGAAACTGTTTTCATTTGTGCTTTTAGTGCATCAACATCAGTCTGCAATTGTTGAGTATTAGCACAGCCTGTTGCCATTGCCGCTACGAATACAAGTGAAGCAATCTGTAAAGTTTTTTTCATTTTATGGTTCTCCATATGGGTTTAAGGTATCTTACCTATTTATTAACTATTTAACTATAACTATAGTATCTTTTTTAATCAATTTGTCTAAATTATTGATCTGTTCATTGGTTAATGCAATACAGCCATGTGTCCAATTCATTGTCTGGTGGATTGTTTCATCACCTCGTCCAAGTCCGTGAATACCAATCAGACCTCCAAGTGGTGTGTTTTGAGGAGGTACGCGATTATTTTTATGAGCACGGATAACTTTGGAATAGGTTTTTTTATCCACTAGTCCTTTTTTTAGCGCTTGTTCAACATTTTCTACCGACGGGTAGTTAAAACCAAAAAATAAATGGTAGCGACTTTTTCGATTAATCCAGCTGATTTTATATTTTCCAAGAGGTGTCGTATCATCGCCTCGCCTGCGTTTAAACCCTGAACCGTTACGGCCAATGGCTATATTAGAAAATTTAACGAGTGTAATATCCGCTAGTTTAACTTCCAGTTCCAGCTTTTGTGTGTCAATGAGCAGCCAGACATCTCCCCGAGCATAAGCTGATACCGAGTATAATAATAAAATAGCCGTAAAAAAAAGGTGTTTGATTCGCATAAATAGTAAATAATTGAGTAAGTTATTTTTCACTATGAGTTAAATTTCATATGTTTATTTAAAAAATAAAGCAGGATGATAACGGGTACTCCCATTAAACTGGCGATCAGAAAAAAGTTTGAGTAGCCGATGCTTTCAACAATACTACCTGAATAACCGCCAATCATCTTTGGCATCAGCGTCATTAGAGAGCTGAATATCGCATATTGAACTGCAGTAAAAGAAATATTGGTCAAACTGGAAAGAAAGGCAACAAAAGCGGCACTGGCTAGTCCGGCTGACAGGTTATCGGCAGAAATAACCAGATATAACAGAACAATATCATTACCGGCTGATGCCAGCAGCATAAATAAAAGATTGGTTACAACCGTGAGTAATGCCCCAACAAATAAAATTTTCATTACGCCAAAACGTACGGCGAGTACTCCGCCTAACAATCCGCCGGCAATAGTCATAATTAAGCCAAAAGTTTTAACCACTGCAGCTATCTGCAGTTTGGTAAAGCCTATCTCCAGAAAAAAAACATTAGCAATAACACCTAAAACAATATCAGACACTCTGTAAAAACCAACAAAAATCAATAAAGCGATGGCAATTGTTTTTCCATAACGCTTAAAAAAATCAGCTACAGGGGCAATATAGGATTCCCAAACCAATTCTTTATCGACAAAACGAGTAAAAGAAAGCAAGTAAACTGATACCGTCACGCTTATCAGCGCAGTAATTAGTCTGAATAACTCCATTATAAAACTGCTTATCGGGGCACTGCCTATAAGTGAAGACAGTACTGTTTTACCCGATGAAACCGGTGTTTTTAAAATAATAAAAATCATGATGAAAATAAGGATGCAAATAATGAAAAGCAATAAAAATTGAAGGTATTGGGCGGTTGTATGTTTGCCTAAATTATTTTTTGTTCTTGCTGGCTCAGATATTATTATCGTGGTGATTACGCCAACCAGCATAAAGAGTGCCATAGAAAGATAAGTCCACTGCCAGGCCATAAAATTATAAGCCTTTGGTGCAGAACCCCAATAACTTGCTAAGATTAAGGCGCCTGCGCCAGAAGCCAACATACCCAGACGATATCCGACAATATAAGTTGATGACATCAGTGCCTGCAAAGAGGTATCTGCAGATTCGATACGATAAGCATCAATGACAATATCTTGTGTTGCAGATGAAAAACCTAAAAAGATTGCGGCAAAAGCCATCAGTACCAGATGATCTTCTCCCTGTGAGGGATCAATAAAAGCCATTAAAATAATGGCACAGATCACAAGGCTCTGAGCAACCAGCAACCAGGCTCGTCTTCTGCCTAATAGACGGGTTAAAAAAGGAACGGGCAGGCGATCAATCAAAGGCGCCCATAAAAACTTAAAGGAATAACCCAGTGCGGCCCAGCTGAAATAGGTCACTGTTGAACGTTGTACCCCCGCCTCAATCAGCCAGAGAGAAAGGGAGGAAAAAATTAATAATAAGGGAATGCCGGCGGAAAAGCCCAGAAAAAGCATGGTTATGACGCGCGGGTGTAAGAATGATTTAGCGCTGCTTAGCCAACTGGTGGCCACACTGTTTTGCATTTAAAAGTTCCTTGGTGTCAACTCTCCACGCGCAACAGATTAACACATTTTAATGTATAGAGGAAAATACCTTCTGGAGTTAAATCTCTCTATGACTCTATCACCACTTCATCCATACCGTGATATTGCTGAATCTTATCAATGACCTGAGACAGTAGAGTATGCATCTTTTGAGAATATAATAATTCACGATTAATGCCTTCCATCCAGCCATAGAGTGAATGAATTAATTCCTGCTCAGTATGCACATTGAGATGAATATCATTAAGGATATTTTTATATTCACTATGGGTGGGCGCCATTGCCAATTTATCAAAAACACAGGCCAGGGCTTCCATGATAGGTAAGACATCATCATTAAGTTGAAAATCTGCCGGAGAATACTCTTTTTGTGCGGATGAAACGGCATTGATCCAGACTCTAAAACTGCATTTCTGCAGGCTGTGATACAAGGGATCATCACTGATCAGCAACAACAGTAAATTTTTTATATTGGCTTTAAGAGAATTATCACCATAGGACCATTCACATGATTTTATGAAGTGATAAATTCGAATGTGATCTTTAAAATCAGCAAATTGCAATTGATCTAAAATTAAGACAGTTTGCTCACCTTCACTAAACGCGCAGGCTTCACTCATCACGTGATCAAAATCAGAAACAGGCGGCTCTGAGATACCATGTTCATCTTCGCTGGGAGGAATAATCACCTTGCCCTCAGCTTCAGATTTTTGGGTAAAATCATAATATAACAGGTTTGGATATTTCAGTGCCAGCCCTAAAGCATTAGCAAAAGCGGTTTTTCGACGTCCTTTGTGTCCCTCAATGTTCACCGTTTTTATGCCGTTAAACTGGCTATTCATCAGACAGCGTAAATGATATTCATAATCATCGTTGGATTCGAAGCCAAAATCGGCCATTTTTTTCTGTAGTGAGCCCATATCTGTTGCAAACCTGTATAAAATTGAAGGCGCTTGAACGAACGCCCATGGATAATTATACTATTTTAGTCTATAAATTAAATTATAAACAAATCATTGGTGATAGGGGGGAATATGATCACAGTCGGTGAACTATTAGATAATAAAGGTCACGGTATATGGAGTCTGGCGCCTGATGATAGCGTATTTGATGCCATAAAGTTAATGGATGAAAAAGGCGTGGGTGCTCTGGCAGTGCTAAAAGAAGGTGCTCTGGTTGGTATGATCTCCGAAAGGGACTATGCGCGTCAGGTTATACTCAAAGGCCGCTCTTCAAAAGAGACAAAAGTAAAAGAAATCATGAGTTCTCAGGTTTATTATACTTTTCCCAGCCAGACAGTTGATGACTGTATGGTTGTCATGTCTGAACGCCGTATTCGTCATTTACCTGTACTCAAAGGGGACGAGCTCGTCGGCATGATTTCTATTGGCGATTTGATTAAGGATATTATTGCTGAACAGAAAATTATTATTGATCAATTAGAACATTATATTGCGGGTGATGAGTACTGAATAACTGCTCCACCAAAAGTAAGGCCCATGAGGGGAAATAATGAACATTCTTTATTTAACATCCGCATCAGAGCCTGTCATTCATTATTGTGCTCGGACTGCGTCAAATCGCCCAATAATGAATGACAGGCTCTGATACTCAGTGTGTACCATTTCCCCTCATGGGGCCTACTTTTGGAAGAACAGTTATTGAGATTTTTTATTAAAAATCTCTGATTAATGCGATAATATCAAACTCATTCACTTCACTGGTACTTTTATGATAAAAAATTTTAGTCTGATTACTGTTCTTTTATTCACTTCATATACTCATTGTTTTGCAGATGAGCTTTTTGAGAAAACCGCTGCTTGTCGTATGGAAGTGAAAATTTTAGGCCCTGATGTTTTGGATGAAGATAAAAATTGTCTTTGGCTTGAAGAAAATAAAATTCAGGTTGTTGAACAGTGTAAACCCTGTCTTGCCGATCTGGAATTGATTAAAGAAGCTTCTCATGGCTATTTTGATTATTAAACAGACTAAAGGGAGGGAAGGGGGTTCGAAACCTGGCTTGCTTAAAATCTGCAGGTGCGGTGTAAAACACAGGTGCGGTGTAAAAGTCTGGATTTGATCTTACTTCATCAATAATAGGTTTCGATATTACCTGCCATCATATGTCTTATCATGACCCAAACCAGCCAGTCGAGCACAGCTTCTTGAAAGTCTTTTCAATGCTCATAGCTGACGCTCACTATCAGGACTATGAACTAGTACCACCTCCCTTTGCTGCTATTCAGACCTTTTTATTGGCTAACGTTAAAAGTTAGAAAGGAGTAATTTTTGAAGCAGAAAAATTTATTGAAAAGTTACTGAATTCAGACCAAATTCAACTCTAAAATCTGTTGCCTTAACCTTGGGAATCACTTTTCCATTTTCTTTAATTAACGAGACGATTCCGTAACTTTCCAGCTTCTTTAATGTTCTGGATAAATTAGATTTTTTTCTATGACTAATTTTCTCTAATTCAGTAAGAGACTGAGGCTCATACTGAATGATTAGCTTGAGCAATTCTTGATTTTCATTGCTTAGTACTTGTGAAAGTGATTTTACTGATTCAAACCAAATTTTAGGATCGTTGGACTTTGGCTTGTATTCACCTTTAGCAATTGCGATCGTTCTATTTTTATAATCTTCTCGGGACATAATCCCTACATTCATAACTTTCATAAGATTTACCTGTGTAATTCAGAAATAATTCTATCAACATCAGACCAAAAATCTTCCATAAGTTGAGCTGCATTTTCAAATTCATACGGCTCTACTATTTTTTTCTTATGCTTGTGATCCCAGACAAGCCTCTTTGCACCATATTTTTTCTTTTTGGGCTTGATGCCATGTGCATTGTCATAACCCAGAACTCTGCTATTAGATGGATTATGAAGAGTAAGAGAATATTTTATTCCATGAGAAATATGTTCATTTGCTGAACCCTGACACTAGACTTATCCACATACCCACAGGTCTGCCCGACTGGAGAGACCTTCGGATAAATCTCGCAGGGAGTGGCTTGGCC
>JAPVVU010000054.1 GCA_028571885.1 Gammaproteobacteria bacterium
CACAATGGCAACGGCACCTCTGGCACCTATTTGACCGCGATAGCCTCTTTCTCGGAATACGGTACAAAGATCCAATACGGCATTGAGTTTAACACCAAACTTATTGTAAATATGAGCTTGGTCTGATTTAAGTCCAAACCCTACTTTAACAACTTTATCTGACCGGATAATCTCCAGTAAATATTTCCAACAATGTTTATGGTGAAGCTGAAAAATAAAAGCTTTATTCAATAACGAAAATTGTATTACATGTGGTCCATCATTTTTTTGATCTTTTTTAAACACGGGTTTTGATTCGGTATCAAAACCGACAACTTTAGAATTCATAATTTCATTTGTAGCTGATAGAAATTCCTCTTTTGAGCCTGGTACAATAATTTGATTCAAAAGAAGACCCTTGAAAGGTGTTAATAACTTAGATTCTTGTTTTGTAGGTGCTGATAACATAATTTACACAGTCTATGATAAACCTCAACCATTCACAATCGAAAATTTATTTAGTTTTTCTGACTAAATTTCCATGAGATTGCAAAGGCCATAAAAGAAAGTACTGCTGCAATAGTAAAAGTCATGCTAGGGCCAAAGCTTTCCCATAAATATCCACCATAAAGACTACCAATAGCGCCACCAAGACCAAAACTAATGCTGCTGTAAAGTGCCTGCCCTTTTCCCTGATTTTTTCCTTTAAAATATTGATGAATATAGGCAATAGCAACTGCATGATAAATGCCAAAGGTGGAGGCATGAAAAATTTGGGCAAAGGTCGTAATATAGATATTATCAATAAAATAACCTATCAACAGCCATCTTAAAGAACCTGAAAACAAACTGGCAAGCAGCAGGAATCTTAGCCCGAAGCGATTAACCAGCCAGGGCATCAGGGCAAATGCAACGACTTCAGAAAGTACACCAATTGCCCATAAAATACCAATCCAGGAATTGCTATAGCCATGTGACTCTGCATAAATTGTATAAAACGTATAATATGGACCATGGCTGGCCTGAACTAATAGGCATGCAATTAACAAGGCAAGGATATGTTTATTCTTGAGGATTTTAAGTATTGATATGTGCCCTTCATCAGGATGGGCACCGGAATGATCGGTCACTAAAAATGTTGATATGGCTATTCCTATGAGTAGTATCATAACAACAACAGGCAAATTGGCAATTTCCATTGAATTCAATAAAAGCCCGACACTTGTGACTGCCGCAATAAAACCGATTGAACCCCACATTCTCACCCAGCTATATTGGTGCTCATTATTTTCTAAGTGATTAAAGGTTAAAGCCTCAAACTGAGGTAATATTGCATTCCAGAAAAAGCTGAAGGACATTAACACAAAAAATAACCACCAGTAGGCAGCAGCAAAAAACATCCCTGCAAAGCCAATTGCCGCCAGTACCGAACCAAGGCGAATAATAGTGAGTCGATTACCCTGCTGATCAGCTATCCATCCCCATAAATAGGGTGCAATTATTTTTGTCCCCATTATAACGGCCATAAGCTGACCAATTTCTATGGCATTAAAGCCTGCATCAGAAAGATACAGGCCAAAAAAGGGTATGAAGGCGCCAAGAGTGGCAAAATAAAACCAGTAAAAACCGGAAAGACGCCAGTATGGGATGTGTTTTATCAAAATTTTTGAGTGATCATTTCTAGTGGATTAAATCGATTATCCTTTTTTTACAGGCACGTTGGCAGGAACTTTTGCAGGAATTATGGGTGTTTGCGATTTTACTGCAGAATTTTGCGCTTTATTACGCATTAAATGATCCATAAGCGTTATTGCCAGCATTGCTTCTGCTATAGGTGTTGCTCTGATCCCAACACAGGGATCATGACGCCCTTTTGTTATTACTTCAATTGAATTACCTTCCAGATCAACACTTTGACCAGGTAAATGAAGACTAGATGTTGGCTTTAAAGCAATATGAACAGTAATATCCTGTCCAGATGAAATTCCACCTAATATTCCGCCCGCATGGTTTGACAAAAAACCCTGAGGAGTAATTTCATCACGATGTTCTGTGCCCTTTTGTTCAATACAGTCAAAACCTGCACCAATTTCAACACCTTTTACAGCATTAATACTCATCATGGCATGAGCAATATCAGCATCCAGGCGATCAAAAATCGGCTCACCTAAGCCAGTAGGCATTCCAGTTGCAACAACAGAAATTCTGGCACCAATGGAATTTCCTTCTTTACGAAGGGCATCCATATAATTTTCCAATGCTTCAACCTGAGTTTCATCGGGTGAGAAAAATGGATTGTTATTTACATTATCCCAACTAAAGTTATCATCACCAGGATTAGCCGTTTTTATGGGTCCAAGTTGAGACAAATAGCCTCGAATATCAATGCCATGCACATCTTTTAGGTATTTCTTAGCGATGCCGCCTGCAGCTACTCTGGATGCTGTTTCACGAGCCGAAGAGCGCCCGCCTCCACGATAATCTCGAAAACCATATTTCTGCTGATAGGTGTAGTCAGCATGGCCAGGGCGAAAAGTGTTTTTTATATTGCCATAATCTTTTGAGCGTTGATCTTTATTGTAAATTATCAGAGAAATGGGAGTGCCGGTGGTTTTCCCTTCAAAAATTCCTGAAAGTATTTGCACCTCATCATCTTCACGTCGCTGTGTCGTATGTCTTGAAGTGCCGGGTTTACGGCGATCCAGATCAAACTGCAGGTCAGTTTCACTCAGTTCTAATCCAGGAGGACAACCATCAACAATACAACCAATGGCTTTACCATGACTTTCACCGAATGATGTGACAACAAAAAGTTTACCAAAAGAATTTCCAGACATAGATATTACTTACAATTTAAGAGTTCAAGATGGAGTGAGCTAGATAGAATAAAGCTAAATAAGTCACAAAGATTTGCGTTTATTGTAGCAATAAATGACAAAAAAAGGGGTATATTTAACTGATTTGTCTATTGTTTCCAAAAAACACCGTATGCGATATCATTTTAAGTCGTTATAATAATGAGTAATAGCCAAATAGAATGCTGGAGAAATGGTATGCGTGCGTTAATTATTGAAGATGAAATTCAACTTCAACAGCAAATTGCCACACGATTAGAAGCAGATAATTTTGTCGTTGATGTCACAGGAAATGGCAAAGAAGGTCTTTTTTTTGCATCAGAATATCCTGTCGATATCGCCGTTATAGATATTGGTTTACCTGATCTGTCAGGTATAGAAATTATTAAACAACTTAGAAAATCGGGTAATAAATTGCCCATCTTAGTTTTGACAGCACGCAGTCGCTGGCAGGATAAGGTTGAAGGTCTTGAAGCTGGTGCAGATGATTATCTGATCAAACCGTTTCATATGGAAGAACTTCTTGCCCGCATCAATGCCCTGCTTCGACGCGCATCAAGTAGTGTTAGCGAACAAATATGTTATGGCCCTATTTGTGTGACCCCTGACAGCCAACAGGCGTCACTGAATGAAGAATTATTAGATTTAACAGAATTTGAATATAAAATACTTGAGTACTTAATGCGTCGACATGCAAAGGTTATTGCTAAATCTGAACTGGCTGACTATTTGTATCCTCATGATGAAGACCGTGATAGTAATGTCATTGAAGTTATTATGGGGCGTCTGCGAAAGAAAGTTGATCCATGTAGTGAATTAAAACCGATTGAAACTATTCGCGGTAGAGGCTACTGCTTTAATCTCACCTAATTTGATAAAATAAGTGATGCTAAACAGTGAAAATATCTTTTTTCAAACTTACTTCAATTAATAGCCGGATTATTCTTGGTGTTATCGCTGTTGTCAGCAGTTTTATGATACTGACAGGATTCACTTTGAGTAAAACCTTTTATAATAGCGCTTATTCCGCACTGGAAGATCGTTTAACGGGGCAAGTTTATCTATTGATGGCTGACCGTGAAATCATTCCGCCCGTTCAACAAACAAATTCAACTGTTTATTCAAGTGGCGGTATTTATTCACAAATTTCAGGCTATATTACTCAAGCTAATGGTACTATTCTTTGGCAGTCAGGCCCGGATATTGAAATGATGATACCTCCAACACTCCCTTTGACAGGTGGTAAAAAGGAACATGGTAAAAAAACATTTCAAAAATACCAGGTTAATGGCAGGCCTTATATCGGTCTTAGTATTGCTATTTTTTGGGATATAAATAATCCGAGATTTCCATTGATTTATCATATCAGTGATGATTTAACACACTTAAACGAAAAAATATCTGATTATCAGTACAGCCTGTGGAGCAACTTGCTGATCATGTCATTAGTATTATTTACGACGCTCTTTGCTATCTTACGTTGGGGGCTAAAACCCCTAAGAGACGTTGAACAGGAAATTAAAGCGGTAGAACAAGGTGAACAGGAGCAATTAAAAAACACATACCCGGATGAAATTGCACCTCTGACACATAATATAAATCAATTAATTCAGTATGAGCGACAGCAGCAGCTCCGCTACCGAAATGCTTTGGCCGACCTTGCACACAGCCTTAAAACACCATTAGCAATCATCAGAGGAGAGACTTTCAACTGCGAACAAATACCTGAAACAACGCTTGAAACAGCATCTAAACAAACAGAAGTAAATTATAAAAACATCAATGATGCCGTAGAACGGATGAATTCGATTATTGAGTATCAGTTACAAAGAGCGAGTTCTAACAGCCCCTCACCTCACATTCAATATTTAAAATTAGCACCTGTCGTAGAAATTTTGCTTAATAGTATGAAAAAAATTTATCAGGATAAATCAATAACTGTTGGATTAAGTATAGAAAAAGACGTTCAATTTAAAATTGATCAAGGGGATTTCATGGAAGTTTTGGGAAATTTACTGGACAACGCTTATAAGTGGTGTCAAAAACAGATAAATTTGACCATTTCACTTCATGAGACTGAGCTGCATATTTTGATTTCTGACGACGGACCCGGTATCGCCCCCGAAATGATCAGTGAAATTACTAAACGGGGTGTCAGAGCAGATGAATTAACACCAGGACATGGTGTCGGACTTGCCATAGTACAGGACATTGTCAACGCTTATAACGGTAAAATTAACTTTAACGCAAGTCCCAATGGTGGTTTGAAAGTAGAAATTGTTTTTCAAGTTTAAATTTTTTGTAACTATTCACATCCGTTTATTCTGCTTTTAACCTCCCCCTTCTTCGCCTCAGGGCGCCTACTTTTGGCAAAGGGGGAAGAAAAGAAACAGCTATTTTCCGGATGGAAACTAATTACAATTTCTTATAATCATTTATTAAAATAATCAACCAATTGCTCTTTGGTGAGCAAAAAGATACCCTCTCCTCCATGTTCAAATTCAAACCAGTAAAATGGTAAATCCGGGTAACGCTGCTGTAAAGCATGCTCACTATTTCCCACCTCAACAATTAAAATGCCGCCTGGATACAGATATTCTGATGCCTGTTCAAGCATTGGAATAACCAGCTCAAGACCATCATCACCTGCAGCAAGTCCTATCTTAGGTTCTGACAGGTATTCTTTAGGCAGGTTAGCCATATCTTCAGCATCCACATAGGGAGGATTTGAAACAATAATATCGTATTGTTTACCTTTTAAATTACTGAATAAATCAGACTGAATAATATTAACCTGATTAACCAGGCCATGTTTTTCAATATTCTGCAATGCGACATCCAGTGCATCTTCAGAAACATCAACAGCATCAATATCAGCATTTGGAAAGTAGTATGCATTGGCGATGGCGATACAGCCGCTGCCAGTACAAAGATCGAGGATCTGCTCAACCTTGTCTGCATCAACCCAGGGTTCATAATGATTTTGTATAAGTTCTGCAATAGGTGAACGCGGCACTAAAACACGTTCATCAACATAAAATGAGAGGCCAGCAAACCAGGACTCATTGGTCAGATAAGCAGCGGGAATTTTTTCCTTTGCACGGCGAAACAAAACATCAATAACCCGGTGTTTTTCATTGTCAGTTAACTTAGAGGAGAAATAAACAGAATGGGTATCGGGTTCAAGGTTTAAAACATGCAAAACAAGGTAAGCGGCTTCATCAATAGCGGTGGCATTACCATGTCCGTAAAACAATCCTGATTGTTTAAACACACTGGCTCCCCAACGAATAAAATCAGTAATTGTCTCTAATGAATCCAGTAAAGCATCTTTAGTGTAATTGATTTTTGCCATTATAAAACCTTTAGCCGATTGAAAAACAAAGTCATTGATGAAAAATTCTGTATTGTACTATAAATATATAGCTTAAAATATATAGCTTAGTTAGCTCTGATTGTAATTTTTTAAATTTATATCATATCTCTGTCTGATTCTCTGCTAAACTTAAATTAGAAGAGATGTTTTCCACTATAAAAAAGGGGATTATCATGACACGTATTAAATTAGCACCTAATGTTGAATTCAAAATGGATATTAATCTGGATAATATCACTGACAGCTCTCGGGATTATGATGTACAGCAGCACAAAGCTGAAATTGTTCAGGAGTTTGAAAAACGCTTAAGCCAGGTGTTTCCTGAAGGTTTTAAAATTGACTCGATGGACTTCGGTTTGGATAAACAGCAGTGATTAACGATGTAAGCAGCGACCGATAGATTCTTTATCACAAATACTACCGTCAAACCAGATGGTATTAGCAAGTTTGGTATCGGTCAATTTGATTTTTGATGCTTTTGCACCCGTCAAATCAGCATAGCTTAAATCAGCTTTGTTAAGATTTGTCGTGTTTAAAACTGCACCACGGAGATCGACGGCACGTAAACTTGCGCCAGTCAAATTGGCACCAGACAAATCAGCATGAGATAAATTAGCATAATCCATTTGAGCGGCTTGTAAGTTTGAATTTTTAAATTGGCTATTTTGTAGTAAAGTGTTTTTAAAGCTACTGTTCCTGAGGCTCAGTTCACTAAAGTTTTTGCGCTGCAGGTGGCAGCCGTCAAAGATAACCCCATCCTGCCCTTTTGCTGAACAATCAATTTGGGCCAGAGGATCATCCGGGGTAAACTTAAATAACGCAAGAATTAAACCCGATAAAACAACAATCAAACCAATAATACCCAAAAGCCCTGTTGTTTTAATTTTTAAATGGGTAATTTTTTTGCGTGGTGTGTAAATTTTTTCATTGCCGCCAGCATCAACTTCACGAACTTCTTCACGTTCATCTGCCCATCTTCTGGCAGCATTCAGACGTTCTTTATAGTTAGGATCATGACGATGCTTGATCACATCAGGCATTACTTCACGTATAGATGATGCCTTTCGCCAGAGCTCCTTATCCTGGCTCAACAAATCATTGGGGTGAATACGACCCAATAAGATATTTTTACTAATAAGGCCAGTAGCAAAAGGACCTTTTACACGACCTTTTACCTTGAGATACCATAATTGCGATTCTTTATTCATTACATGCCTAAAATTTTATTTTTAGTTTATACTTAAAAATAGAATATAAACAGACTACCGGGCAAAAAAAACAGATACTGGAACGATGGATCCCATTGACTTATCAAAACTCTCTGCTGAAATCAATAAAGTCAAATCAGACAGCAACTCTGGTCTGAACAACTCTGGACTTAACAAAGATATTAGCAGCAAGGATATTAGCAGCAAAGAAATCAACAGTAAGCTGACGTCTGCGCTGGCAGAAAAACAACGACTTGCAATCGGCCTCTTATTAAAACAAACGCTGCAGAGCCTGAGCAATGAAGGCTTATTGAGTGTTAACACACAAAAGGCCATACTGAGTGCCAAAAATATCCTGCCGGGTGAATTTACTCAATTATATATTCAAGACAGAGTTCAACAACACAAATTAGCTGAAACATTCGCGACACAACAGTTAAAACCCGCACAATTGACTATGGGCACGGTAAATCAATGGTTCTCAGGGCAACTTATTCAAAGTATAGTCTATCAAGAGCCGAAAAATGGTACTGCATCATTATTAGTTAATAATACAGGTCAATTTAGCTCTGCTCTTCTTTCACAGCTAACTCTTTCACAATCAGGTGTTTCACAGCCAAGCCTTTCACAATTATCTGATAAACTGATAAATAATGATATTATTAAACATTCACAAATTGTTCAAATAAAAACTAACTTAGCGCTGGAGCCGGGGCAGCAATTATTACTTCAAGTTAATAAACATTTATCTGAAGTCTCATTTGAGCTCAAACACTCTCCAAAAGAAAGCAATTTGATTAGCCAATACATTAATCAATTAGTCACAAGACAACAAGCACTACCTCAGTTAATCGCCTCACTTAAAGAAATAGCCACCCAGACAAATCAGGCCAACACTTTTTTTACACCGCCATTTAAAGCTCAGGTTGAATCGGTATTACAACAATTCCCACAACTTTCTCAATTATCAACAGGGAAAGAAGTAAAAAATGCCGTTCAAAACTCCGGTCTCTATCTTGAGTCAAAAATTCTAAATTCAGCCATTTCGCCACAAACAGCCAATATTAAATTTCCAGCAGTTAATACTCATATTTCTGATACCGACTTAAAAGCAGGTCTATCGAGGCTGGTCACTTTAATTAATAATAATGAGGCACTTCTGTTACCCAAATTACTCACGACCGAAAGTAGTTTTTATAAAAATGTTGCATTTGACAGCTTAATAAAATCACAGGTTCATGCATCGACATTTTTTGATCTACCCAATAATGTCTCCCACGCTCAGGTTCAAAAACCGGTACTGGATTCAAACTTATTTCAATTAAATAACCATCTATTACTACAATCCAGAATTCTTGATCAATTAGAAGGTGTGTTATCCCGAATTGTAGTCAGTCAATTGCAGACTCGAGAAGGCAGTGAGCAATCTTTTTTAAACGTCGAGATCCCCTTTCGCCACAATGATCAACAAGAAATTCTACAGCTGAAAATTCGTGAAGCATTTAAAGAAAATGAAGCAGAACTTGGAAATAAAGTTTGGACGGTTAATTTGGCCTTTGATCTAAAATCACTGGGTGGTATTCGAATTTATATTACTCTGGACAAAGACGCGCTTGCAATTCAGTTTTGGACTGAGAATAGAGCAATTCAACAATTGTTTGAAAAATATTTCAGCTTACTCAGTGAACGATTAACTGAATCAGGTTTTACTATTTCTCAACTGACAGCCTTTCATGGGATACCTGAAGAAGCTCAAAAAGAACAGGTTAATAGTCAATTTATTATTGATGAACGTGTCTGAGTTTTTAGTATCTGAACAGTGCACACTGAGTATCAGAGCCTGTCATTCATTATTGGGCGATTTGACGCAGTCCGAGCACAATAATGAATGACAGGCTCTGATGCGGATGTTAAATAAAGAATGTTCACTGTTTCCCCTCATGGGGCCTACTTTTGGAAGAACAGTTATTTAGTAACAGCCCTAAGCCAAATAATAGCCCTTAACCAGGATGAAAGTATCTATGACAAAAAGAAACGCTCTCACTAATGATGATGATAAAAAGCCATTTAAGCAGGCTATCGCCCTGCATTACGATGAAAGCAAATCAAACCCTACGCCTAAAGTAACTGCAGCGGGACAAAATGAGATAGCCCAACAGATTATTGAGCTGGCAAAAGAACATGGCATCCCAATTCATGAAGATCCAGATTTAGCCGTGCTATTATCTCAACTTGAACTTTATGAAGATATTCCAGAATCACTTTATCGTGTTGTGGCGGAAATTCTGGCTTTTGCTTATATAGTTTCCGGGAAAAAACCGAAGGGGTTTGGTTCACAATAGAGTTTAATTATGACCATCCAGTTTCCCTGAATCAGATTATACGCACCATTTTTTTCAGCCCGTTATTTATTCAGTACTTATTTATTAAAGAATAATCTGAAATAGTTTTCTCGTGTAACAGCAGCAATATGTTCAACACTGGTATTACGTAATTGCGCTAAAAATTCTGCAATGTAGGCAACATATGCCGGCTGATTATTTTTGCCTCTCATCGGAACTGGAGCAAGATAAGGGGCATCAGTTTCAATGAGTATTCGATTATCCGGCACTACTCTGGCAACATCTTGTATAGACCTGGCATTTTTGAAAGTGACAATACCTGAGAATGAAATATAAAACCCCATTTCCAGTGCTTTTTCAGCCGTTGCTAAATCTTCAACAAAACAATGCATGATACCGCCAATTTCATGGGCATTTTCTTCTTGTAGAATCTTTAAAGTATCTTCGCGGGCATCTCGGGTATGAATAATAAGGGGTTTTCCTGTCTGAATTGCTGATTTTATATGTACCCGAAAACGTTCGCGTTGCCAGTCAAAATTTTCACCACAGGGATCAGAGCCTTCATTCATATAATAATCCAATCCCGTTTCACCGATAGCAATAACATCGGAGTCATCTGCAAGCGCAGATAATTGCGCAACACTGATGTTATCATGTGGTGAATGACAGGGATGTAATCCAACAGAAGCATGGACATTAGGGTAGCTTTTTGCAGTTTCCAGAACCCTTGGAAAGCTCTCTAAATCGACAGCGATACTTAAAATATCACTGACCTGATTTTGCCGGGCAAGTTCAATGACATTATCCATATCATTATCAAATTCAGCCAAATCAAGCATATCAAGGTGGCAATGGGAATCAACATAATTTAGTGACATGGCTTAGGACTTTCTTTTAAGATTAAGTATAGGGTTAAATTTAAGGATTATCGTTAAGAGACATTTGAAGGGCTCTTTTTAAGGACCATTTTAGGACTCTAAGAAATAAACAAATGTGGCTAGAATCAGAGCTAGAAGATTTAGTTTAAGAAAAGCATTTACATCGTGTGGGTAGGTCTATCGGATTTTAAGGCGCCCGCAAGATAGGTTTCGATCTTTTTTTGTGCCTGGCCATTATCCTGATCACTAAATTGGACACCAACACCAGCCGCTCGATTTCCTTGTGAACCAATAGGCGTAATCCAGACAATTTTTCCTGCAACGGGTAACTTATCTTTCTCATCAAGCAAAGTTAACAACATAAACACTTCATCACCGAGTTTATATTGTTTATTGGTTGGAATAAATAAACCACCATTGGCAATAAAAGGCATATAAGCTGCGTAAAGTGCATTTTTGTCTTTGATTGAGAGCGACAAAATACTTTGCCTTGCCTGACCTGGTCGCATCATAATACGAAATACTCTTTCTTTAGATTGCTAATAACTTATGCATATTAACATAAAAATAGTTTATTTTTTGCAATTATTCCAGTCAATAAGTAATTTTTCAAACAGTAGATTAATATTTATCTGACCTTGAATTTCATAATATGCTTTATTAATTAAATCAGAGAGTTGCAAAACGTTCTTTAAGTTTAGTCTAAAAGACAATTGTTGCAAGCTATCAAAGAAATCAATATTAGTTATTGTGTCTTGATCACAGTTTTGCGCTAATCTGGCCACATCAGAGACAATGGAATCCATCCAGTAGATGACATCATATGCTGAGAATACTAATTGCTTCTTTTTAGTAGTCGTTTTCTTTATTTTTGTTTGTTTAAAAAGCGTTTCAGCCATTAGAACAGGATCGGCTGAAGCATTAATAATCGACAACAAATGATTAATTATCGTATTACGAATGTCTAATTGTTCACCTTGTGACAATTCCAACGCAAATAAAGGTGCGCCAGAAGCCAGTGATAATAGTAATTTAGCATTATTTGCTGCACCCGCCTCCTGTTTAAGTAAAGCGTGTTCCAACCATTGCAACGAAGTTTGTTTCTCAGGAATAGACAAGTCAATAGTTTGACAACGACTTCGTATGGTCGGCAAAAGTGCCTGCTTTTTGTTGGTGAGTAAAATTATTACTGTATTTGAAACAGGCTCTTCCAATGTCTTCAACAAACTATTAGACGCATTTGGATTCATTGCTTCTGCAGGTTCTATGAGAATAATTTTTTTTCCGCCTAAATGACTGCTTAAAACACTCCATTGAATAAGTTCACGAATATTATCAACCGGAATCACTTTTTTATCTTCAGGTGTCGTAATATGATTAAAATCAGGATGATTTCCTGAATTAAAAAGCTGGCAGGAACGAC
>JAPVVU010000055.1 GCA_028571885.1 Gammaproteobacteria bacterium
GGGTTGCTGCATGCCCTCTTTCCAGCATTGGATTAATTCGGATAAAATCTCACGTGCTGACTTATTTAAGCCAGAGCCAGAGCCAGAGCCAGCGTCAGGAGCGAAAGGATCAAAGTGGATGCTTAAGATTGATTGTTCTTTACTTTCTTTGCCGCCACCTTTGCCGCCACGGAAAAGTCCCTGGGTGCTGATGTTTTCAAAAGCAATCTGAGCAATAAGATGATGTATCCATAATCGCATATCATCTTTACCTTTGGGACTCGCCAGTCGCCAGTAGAGCAGACTATTATCCAGCATTGGTAATTCAGCTTCGAGCTGGACATTGTCGATAGTCACCATGACTGATTTTGTGACCATTTGATTAAGATTCTGTGTTTGAATCCGGTGGCGAATATGTTCAGCGAAATCACTGGCCTGTTCCTGCCACTCACACAAGTCATTTTCAACGTTCGGCGTATCGGGCAAGTTACCGCTGAGACTGAAACCCCGCATGAGATCAGTCATTGCCTGTTCATTGCTCTCTTCTGAAAGAGTTTCCGAGAGAACAGTTTTTATAATTGCATCCTGAATCAGGTAACGATCCAGATGATTGGTGACAAAGGGTTCACTGTCTTCGGGCACGATCGCCTTGTTGTTTTCAAAATATAAACCCAATCTATGCTGCGCAAATTGTTTACAGGGATTATCAAAGAACTGCACCAGCTGTTCTGCACTAAGTGTTATATCTTCATCTTCGGGCAAGACGTCTTTTGCCAAGATTTCGTGCAGGTTGTTTCTGGACTTGCCCGGCTCACTCAGTTTTAACCAGCTGGCATTAAAGCTCTTGAAGTTATTTTGGATAGTGAGTTGTTTATCTGCAATCCCCTCAGTCCCCTTTCTAAAGGCAGGGGCAGTTAAATAGTTGGCCTTGTTAAACGCCTGCAAAGGCACTTTAAAAAGTTGTGCTGCATCATTAGAGGTGAGCTGCCAGCCATAGCCTTTTTCTAAATAATCCATCAATTCCTGCAGCACCAGTGATGGTTCACGGCGATTATTAGTTTTGATATCATGGCCCTGATAGCTGAGATAAAGTTTATCCCGACAGGAAATCAAGGCTTCAAGGAACAGGTAGCGATCATCCCCGCGTCTGGAACGATCGCCTTTACGGGGCGGCTCTGCAGCCATTAAATCAAACCCCATGGGCTGCCGCTGACGGGGAAATTCACCATCATTCAGCCCCAGTACTGCAATCACTCGAAAGGGCACACTGCGCATCGGCACCATGGAGCAGAATGTCACCTGCCCTGCCATAAACTGACGACCCGGCTCGGGCTGGCTGAAGTGGTTTAAAAGAAAATCACGGACCACTGACAGGGGAATTTTTTTACCATAGCGGGCATGGCTGGTGTATTCACCCAGATCGTCAATGGCCTGTTCAATGATCTGCCGGGCATTAGTATCTTCCGAGAGAGGGCTGAACAAACTGTCTTTAGCCTGCAGTAAAAATTGTACCCAGTCATTGGGGCTGCGGGCGGTCTGCAGTTTTCTGGCATAGAATTGTAATTGTTCAAGCAGTTCAATGTAACGCCCCAGCAATAAAGCTTCATCCCCTTCTACATCGGGTAACAGTAATTGCTCCTGATATAATGCGGCCCGATCACTTTGGGCAAAGCCTAAGAGTAAACGGTCCAGCCCCTGCTGCCAGGAAAACTTGTTGTTAGAAGTGTGCCTGGAAGAGCCATTTGTTTGTGCGCCCGATAGTATCTGTTGTTTATGCTCGGCATCCAGTCCCCAATGGATCGCGGCATGATTCACCCAGCGTTCGAGCAACACCAGATCATCTTCTGAAAAAGAAAATTTCTGCTGCAGCGCGGGTAAACGTAAATAGCCCAGGATCTGACTCACCTGAAAACGACTGTCAGGTAAATCCAGTACATCAATAAATGCCTGCACCAGTGGTTCTGAATCTTTTAAGGTTCTATCGGCAATTGAACAAGGCAGCGGCGGTACCTGCTCACTCCAGTCATTCCAGCCATGGGCAAAAACGGCGTCCACATAAGGGGCATAATTTTCCACATTGGGACACATGACCAGTATGTCTTTGGGCGTCAAAGTCGCATCATTGTTGATCTGGTGCAATAACCAGTCATGCAGCGCCTGAATTTCACGCAGGGCGCTATGCGCTGAGACCAGAGTAATACTGTCATCTATCTGCTGTTGCGGCTGCTCTTGAAAAGTACTTCGTACATCACGTAAATTAAGAATATCCGTTTGAATTTTTTGTAAGACACTGGGCTGTTCGCCAGTCTCGGATGAAAGTTCTTCAGGTGATTCATAGATGGGAATTTCAATGCTGGTATGTTCCTGCAGCAGGTATAAGAAATCTTTGCCCTGACTGCCCAGGTTGGATAATAAGGGATTAGTCAGCTCTTTATCTGGCTGAAGCTCTTGATCCGGCTGAGGCTGAAGCTGAGGCTCCTGCTCTGGCTGAGACTCTTGCAGTGCAACAGGATAATCACTGCTTTTTAACCAGCGATAAAACTGTTCCCGGGCATAGGCTTTGTCGGTTTTTAAATCACCCCAGTATTCTACACAGGGGTTGAGGTGAAAAAAATGTACCTGTGTGTGCTGGCCCAGTTCACTTAAAAATTCCAGCCATAATGGCGGTAAGGTATTAATACCAAAGAGACTGATACGCTCCGGCAGATGACATTCATGTTGTTTGAGACTGGCGATAGCCTGTTTAAGCAGGCTGATAGGATGCTGCGGATCTTGAGCAACCAGTAATTGCCAGAGCAGCGCTTGCCACTTTTCATTGTCCGAGCTTTGGTTTTCCGAGCTTAGGTTGTCCGAGTGCCCTTTTTCCCAGTCAAGCAGCCAGTCTGGTCGGAAAATCAGATATTGTTCAAATAAATCGGCTATCTGGCAGGCCAGTTGGAAACGCTTGTCTTCATCGCCATAGCCATCGCTGCCATTAAGGGAATCATGCTTCCCCTGTTTACCCAGCCAGTAATTACTGGCATCCCGGCATAGCGGATTATTCACCACCACATCACTCGCCAGCAGCTCATGTATTCGCCAGCTCAGGACTTCACGGGTATAGGCGGATTTTTCCGGCACAATCTCTTTACCCAGAATGGCTCTGATCTGATTCCAGAAAAACTGCATGGGCAGACTAAAGCTCAGGTTCATACTGATACCCCGGCTTTGTGCCAGTTTCAGGTTCAGCCAGTGCTGCATCCCCTTACTTTGCACCAGGATGATTTCTTCGCTGAGCACGTTATCATTAGAGCCGGTCTGCATGACCCGTTCCAGTAAATACACCAGATTTTCTAAGCGGTTGGCGGGATAGATATTAATCAAGCGGCTTCCTGTTTTAAGCAAATTTATCAAGTGATAATATCAGACAATGTTTCAGCAGTGAAGCGATGTTGTAAGATGTTGTAAGATGTTGTGATTTGAAAAACTTCCTCTGCGTTTGCCCGTTAAGCATCCTTAACGGGCTTTTTTTATCTTAAAAATAAATTATGCTAAAATTCAATCCATTATTAATACAGGGAAGATTACAATGCTCCGTCCAGTCTCAATTCGCATCAATATTCTGAGTAATTTTCTTATTATTATCGTACTTATTGCTGCTTCGCTATTAGGCATGCAATATTATGCCAGCAAACAGCTGGCGATGTCAGCCGCTCATAATAGCTTTGCCCAGACTGCAGGAAAAATAACCCAATACATTCAATCCAGAAATACTCTTATTAAGAACATGCTCAATCTCACTGAGCTTTATCCTGATTTGACCGTGCCGCCTATGGATCCTCGAAATAGCGCAACATTCAAACGCTTTGCTCTTAATATGCAGCGTACAGTGAATATTTATGCCATGTATATTGGGCATGAAAATGGCGATTTTTTTGAAGTGATTAATATGAAACCAGCCACCCGGCTTCATAAACATTTTAAAGCCCCTGAGAACACCCGCTGGACAATTATAAGAGTCGTTGAATCCACCAAAGATGGTAAAAGAATACGTCACATCGACTTTTATGGTGCTGATTTGAAGCTGATTTCAAGCCGTTCAGAAGAATCAGCTTTCCTGGCAAACAAACGCCCCTGGTTTATTCAGGCTTCACAAAGTGAACAGGCAGTAAGAACTGATCCTTACCTGTTCGCTAGCCTTCAACAAAAAGGTATTACCTTTGCCAAAAAAATTAATGGCTCCAAAGCCGTTTTGGCGATTGATTTTACACTCGCCAGATTGAATGATTTATTACATAGTGAGAAGATCGATCCAAGCAGTGAATTAGTCATGTTTGGCCAGGATGGCAATATTATCGCATCATCTAATCATTCAAAAAACATGCTTCAGGACGACAATAGTCTGAAAAAAAGTGAACAGCTCAATACATTTTTTACACAGACACTAAAAAAGGGTCAAACCGACCAGATCATCCGCTATAAAAATAAAACTGATAATAAGTTTATCATGGTGACAACCCTTTCCAGAGAACAGAAGGCGGATACACATATCGGCATCAGCATTGATGCCAGTGTTATGCTCAACCCTTACTTTGAAAAAATAATTTTTTCTTTAGTCATTGCTTTGCTTTTTTTGATCCTGACTATTCCACTAATTCTTTATATGACGTCACGCGTCGTCAAACCTATCAAAGAATTAATGATACAGAACAATAAAATTAAAAATCGACAATTTTCTGATGTCACACCCATTGACTCAAATATTATTGAATTAATCGATCTTTCCGATTCCCTCGTCTCCATGTCAAAAAGTATTCAGGCTTATCAAAAATCACAGCAGGAGCTGATGGATTCCTTTATTCATCTGCTTGCAGAAGCTATCGATTCAAAATCAGCTTACACTGGCGGTCATTGTCAGCGTGTACCGGAAATCGCTATGATGCTGGCAAAAATTGTTAATAACATTGATGATGGCGTATTCAAACAGTTTAAACTGGAGACAGATGATGACTGGCGAGAATTTGAAATGGGTGCTCTATTGCATGACTGCGGCAAGGTAACAACCCCTGAATATGTGGTCGATAAATCAAGCAAACTTGAAACTATTTATAATCGAATTCATGAAATTCGCACTCGTTTTGAAGTACTCTGGCGAGATATTGATATTGAATACTATCAGCGCGTGGCACAAAACCAGGATACAGTTGCTCTGGATAAATGGCGACTCGATGCACAGCAGGCTTTACAGGATGACTTTGCTTTTGTCAGTGAAGCAAACATCGGCGGAGAGTTTATGAGTGAAGAGAAAAAAGCCCGCATCACAGCCATCGCACAGCGCACCTGGACTCGTCACTTTAATGATCGTATCGGACTGTCAGATGTCGAATTAATGCGTTATCAGGGTATTGAAGAACCGGTTTTGCCGGTGGTTGAACAGCTACTGAGTGATAAGGCCGAACACCTGGTTGAGCGGATTAATTTTGATGAAGAGGCTTATAAACAACAGGGTTTTAAGCTGGATGTACCTGAATACCTGTATAATTATGGCGAATGCTATAACCTTTGTATTGAAAAAGGCACGCTGTCTAATGAGGAGCGTTTTAAAATTAATGAGCATGTGATCATGACCATCAAAATGCTTGAGATGCTCCCCTTCCCGGCACACATGCAAAAAATTCCAGAATATGCCGGAACACATCATGAAACAATGAACAATACAGGTTATCCGAGACAACTTGGCAAAGAGCAGCTTTCTGTACCTGCTCGTATTATGGCAATTGCAGATATTTTCGAAGCCCTCACCGCGTCAGATCGACCCTATAAAAAAGGCAAAACACTTTCTGAAGCTATTCGTATTATGGGTTTTATGAAAAAAGATCAGCATATTGATGGTGACCTTTTTGCTATATTTTTACAATCAGGCATCTATAAGCAATATGCTGAAAAACATCTTAAACAGGAACAGATAGATGATGTAGATATCCAGGCCTACCTAAATTAGAAAAAGTTAAATTGAACATGATTCGTACGCATGTCAGCATTTTATAAATCCTGTCACAAAATAATAATGAATTAATGAAATTTTTAGTTGATATATTGCAAAGTAGTATTTAATTTCCTATTCTTTAAATAGTCTGTAATATTAATGATTTAACCTGTTTTTTATAAGGTTTTTGAATAAATTATGACTGCAATAAATTTAGCTTTTTTACAAGTTAAGTGTATTTAATTTTAGGCATGGTA
The DNA here is from genome assembly GCA_028571885.1 of Gammaproteobacteria bacterium. GTDB lineage: Bacteria > Pseudomonadota > Gammaproteobacteria > GRL18 > GRL18 > GRL18. Next base: position 6,202 of record JAPVVU010000055.1, read on the forward strand.
CATTATGGCAAACCTGAGAAATCAAGCGCGTAAACAAAGCAATATTCAAATGTACAACATTAAAATTGATAAACCCGTGTTGATTGTTGAAGATTCAGAATTTATGGCAAAAATGCTGTCAAGATTACTCACTGAACAATGGTCATGTGAGGTTCATATTGCCAAATCATATGCTGAAGCTAAAGCATATTTAAGTAAATATCGCTATGATTATCATCTGGCCGTTTGCGACTTAACATTACCCGATGCACCAAATGCCGAAATTGTAGAGCTGCTCAACAAAGCTAAAGTTCAAATGATTGCCATATCGGGCAACTACGATCCTGCGTTTGTTAAAAATATTGTCGCTAAAGGTGCTGTTGATTTTATCGACAAAGCCAATATTAATGCATATCAATATGCCACGGAATTAGTCGGTCGACTCTATAAAAATCACCAGATAAAAATACTCGTCGTCGATGATTCAAAAAGTGCCAATCAGATTGTCACTCATATGCTGAAAACGCAAAACTTTCAGGTGCTGGCAGCTGAAAATGGTGTCCAGGCGCTGCAAATATTAGAGCAAAACAAGGATATCAAGGTTATTTTAACTGACTACGCCATGCCTGAGATGGATGGTGTAGAGTTAACGGTTAAAGTGCGTGAAACATATACTAAAGAAATGTTATCCATCATTGGTGTTTCCGGCATGGATGCAGAAGAGCTTAGTACTCACTTTATCAAAAATGGTGCTAATGACTTTTTGGTGAAGCCTTTTTCCTATAATGAGTTACTCTGCCGGGTCAATCAAAATCTGGACATGCTGGAATATATGGAATACATATGCAACCTGGCAAACCGTGATTATTTGACAAAAGTTTATAACCGCCGTTACTTTTTCACTGAAGGAAATGACATGTATCTCTCAGCGAAAGCCAATAATACCCCACTAATTGTCTGTATGATGGATATTGACCATTTTAAACAAGTTAATGATAATTATGGTCATGATTGTGGTGATATTATATTAATTCATTTTGCCCGGACAATGTCTAAATATTTTGCTGACTATCTGGTTGCCCGACTTGGTGGTGAAGAGTTCGCTGTTTTGCTGAGTGATATTGAATATAAACAAGCACTGGTATTAATGGATCAGTTTCGTCAGACAATAGCAGAAACGGCTATTGTCTGTGAGAAAGAATCCATTAACATTACTGTCAGCATTGGTGCTAATGATGTCTATAAAGAGAATATAGTCGCCATGCTGAAACTTGCTGATAACAACCTCTACCAGGCCAAAGAAACTGGTAGAAATAAGGTGCTTGGTTAGTATTTCTAAAAAGCTTAAAAATGATCTTTAAGCAAAATCTCATCTATTGGCAACTGACCGGGTCGTTCCCAGGCAGCTTTGGTTGCTTTACCAACAGCAACAAACATAGCAATAACATGATCATCAGGCAAATTAATTAATTTGGCCACCGCATCAAAGTCAAAACCATCCATTGGGCAGGTATCATATCCCATGGCTTTGGCCGCCAACATGATGGTTTGTGCGGCAATACCACAAGAGCGCATTGCTTCATCTCTTTGTACCTGTTCTTTATCGCGGTAGTATTGGTCAATCGCCGGCACCATAAAGTCTCTGACCTCTTCAGGTGCATTGTCCCAATATCGTGCTGGTTCTTTTTCCCAGGCCTTTAAATCGGCACATAAAATCAAAAGCAATGAAGCATCAGTCACTTGTGCCTGATCCCATGATACCGCACGAATTGATTCTCTCAGCGATTGATCCTGAACACTGACAAAGCGGAAGTTTTGTATATTAAAGGCAGTTGGAGACAGTTTAACCAGAGACATTAACTGCTCTATTTCATCACCAGTCATTTGGTGATTCGGATCATAATGTTTAACCGCACGTCGTGTTTTAATTGCTTCAAAAGTATCCATTTTTCCCTCTTTCTTTTTTTATTCATTAGCTGAATATTGTAATCAAATATTTTAGTCATAGTTATGACAAATTAAATAAGAATGTCTCAATTTGTGTCATTTCAAATTTATTTGAGCATGTGATAACTATATAGGCTTACAATTTATTAATAAAGTGGCTATTTATTAATAAATTGTTTCTTTTTAATTGACAATGTGGGCGGGGTTTAGCAGAACGGAATAAATATCATGAAGACTAAATTTTACTTAAAAGTACTTTCTCTGGCTTTCTTTTCTTTAAGTGCATGCCAGATACTTTTTACATCCACAGTTCTTTCTACATTGCAGATTAATGTGATCAAAATCTGTTCTATTGCCGCATAAAGACAGAAAATAACGGCCACTTTAAACGGCCAGTCTAAAAGTCCGGTAAATAATAAAACATAAGCAATTATGCTGACAGCGACTGCAAGTTTAACACTCAGGGTATGATAGCTGGTCCATGTCTTAAACTTTATCAGACCGACTAAAACAGGCAAAGTAAAACAGCTGACAATGATGGTGACAGAGATGTATTCACGCAGAAAAATATCAGGCCAGAGTAACCAGGCTGAAATTGCCATGGTAATATAAACAAAAAAATCGCCCCAGCTGTCAAGCTGAGCACCCAGTTCAGAAACTAAATTGAGACGTCTGGCCAGATAACCATCCAGTACATCAGTCAGTTCAGTAAAAATCAACACGATAATAAAAGCCACAGGCTGCTGAGTAATCGCCAGATATAGCAAAATCGGAGCCATTAGAATACGAATAAGACTGATGATGTTAGGCAAATTTCGATAAAATCGGTTTGACATGTTTTGAAGTCGCAAATCACAAAAAAGTGTTAAGTAGATGTTTTTTATATTTTTATGTGCATAAGTATAACCGATTTATCACTATGACATACAATCTATATTCAAAGTCATCAAAATTAAGCTAAATTGAAAAGTACAGCAGTACATTAAGTCATGGAACTAATGTTTAAGAACTAATATTTAGAAACGATACTTAGGGAAATATTTATAATGAACAAATTCTTTAAATTTTCTGCCCTCTTTTATTTAATATTAATAATACCCTCGGTGCATGCATTTGATCATCAGCATTTGCAATGGGATTTAATATTACAGCAAAATATTCATCTTACTTCTAATGGTCATGCAAGCCGGGTTGATTATGCAAATATCAAGAGTAACTCGGCACCATTTGAGCGCTATCTGGAATTACTCACTTCTGTCAGTGAAAATGAATTCAATCAATGGTCACAAGAGGAACAAAAAGCTTTTTTAATTAATGCCTACAATGCCTTTACAATTGAGTTAATCCTGAGTCGCTATCCTGATCTCGAGAGCATTAAAGATATTGGTTCATTTTTCAGCAACCCATGGAAAAAGAAATTTTTTAACCTTTTGGGCAAAAAACGAAGTCTTGATGAACTCGAACATAACATTTTGCGCAAACAAGGTGTTTACGATGATCCCTTTATTCATGTTGCTCTGGTCTGTGCATCAATTGGCTGTCCGGCTCTAAAAAATAAAGCTTATACGGCGGAAAAAATTGAGCAGCAATTAACCGACAGCATGCGACGCTTCCTTTCAGACAAAGAACGCAATCGTTACGATCATGAGTCTAAATCCCTTGAAGTGTCGAAAATTTTCGACTGGTATGAAGATGATTTTAAAAAAGGTCATCGAGGAATTTTTTCTTTAAATGACTTGTTTTCACTTTATGATAAAGAACTGACAGATGATATAGATGGACAGACAAGAATTCTTTCAAAAACCATTAAGATTAATTATCTGGACTATGACTGGAACTTGAATGACTGGCATTTAAATGATCACAGCTTAAAGTAGAATGCAAAAGCAATCTATAAATGAGATGCTATACTGATTAATAAATTGGAGAATTTATATGAACTTTTTAACCACATCTCTGACAACATCTATTACAACTTTGATATTATTGTCAGTCTCAGTAAATGCTGCAGCAGACAAAATTGCCTGTCTGCCAAGCGGATATATGAATACTGATGGACGTGAGCAGCAAACACTGGCAGGATCACTATTAGAAAAAGGTATAAAGCCTGGGCCTGGTGATACGGTATATTACCTGTTTTCGCCCAGAACGCTGTCAGGCTCCTGGCAAGGCGGTAAAATAGGAAGCTATGCCGGAACAAGCATGGGAAAATTGACCCTCATCGACACCGACGTTAATGGCTGGGAAACTTATATCAATGAGCAATCAGATGTTAAAGTGATGGTCAACAGAGATAGAACAGTTGTGCAGCATACCAGCACTGACCGTTCTCAGATAAATAGCACAATGTATCGGTGTGTAAAAAAATAGAGCTATTAGGTATATGAAATTTTTTTTACCTCTCCCTTCTAAAAGAAGAAGGGGGAAGCTAAAAGCTAAAAGAAAAATAAACAGATACACACTAATTAATTAACTGGTTCATAATAATCAATGCCTACAATCTTGTAACTGTTTTTACGAGTTGTTTTTTGTATGATATTCTCACTACCCGCATTCTTGTAGCCATCACCATAGCGTGTTGCCGGATCGTTCATAATAATATCTCCATCATCAGAAACACCCACACAGACAACAAAATGATTATAAATCAGATTACTGTCTGTACCATAGTCAACTCTAGCCATGGTTGGCAGATTTTTTTTGATACGATCTTTAATAATTTTGAGCAATTTCTTATTGCTTCCAGTTTTACGTGAGTACTTAAGTTTATCGCCATCAGATTCATTAAACTGACCCGCTACTCCCCATATAACAGAATTTCCACTATAACCGTTATTGGCATCCAGGAACTCATCAAGCTGGCCTGGATTACAATGACGACCATAGAAGCCAAGCATCATAGCAACAGAAGAAATTGCACATCCCTGTTTTGAAATACTTGAACTGCGACCGAGCATCCTGCTCCCCCAGCGTGGATCACCCTGACTAAAATGAGGCACGGAAGGAAAAATCATCTGTTTAACACCGGGCTGATATTCAACAATATTACTATCGCTATCCGGTAAATTATGTCTGGTGTAGCCATCTTTAAGCCACAATATGATTGCATCTTTGGTATTATTATCAACTATCCCACTGACATTTATTGTTGCATCCTGCTGCAAAGCCATCAATGTCGTTCGCGTATTTACTCCAAATGCACCGTCAGCAACGGTATCACTATAACCAAGAGCGATAAAATCATTTTGTAATGCAACGACATAACCATCAGGCACATTTTGGTTTAAGTGTAGATATTCAGCAGCACCACTATCATCAACACTGCCCCGTTCTAATTCAACAGTATTATCAGACAAATAGCCACTGGCAATATCTTCATGATTATCTTCCGGGATATCCAGACGCCGTGGTGAGGTAAAGTTATTATCAACTGCATCATCAGCTGAACTCATAAACAATTCACCTTCAGCGCTGCGACGCTTAACCAGGCCACTAAGAGTCTGTCCGCCCGCCTTAACCCAGCGAGCTAATTCAGATGGGACACAATTATAATCACCAGTATTCAGCTTACGCCGTAATGTACTGTCTTTCAGACTACCCGCACCTAAATTAAAGGTAAAACAGACCAATGCAGCAAACTGGTTATCGTTCAGTTGTACACTGATATAACGTTCCACAGCACGTTCTGAACTGTCTGCATCTTTTTTCAGTAATGTTTCTGCCTGATCTTCTGTGATGCTTTTTATACCAATATCAGAAAAGTCAACAGTACGCGTATGTCCGTAGCCTATTGTGGCAATACCAACGCTATCGTCATAACAGGTAAGGCGTAAACCTTCAAATTTTTTAATCAGTGCCAGGCCTGCATCATTAATTTTTCGTATCATTTGAAACCTCCAGTTTTGTATAAAATTCAGCAGACTCGTTATGAAC